>CBFQYI010000076.1:0-12711 GCA_965720825.1 uncultured Chryseobacterium sp.
ATACAATCATAACGATAAAATATATAAAACTCCGGCATTACAGGTGGCACCTATCAAAGCAACAACTCATCTGGATGTAGAACATTCTCAAAGAAGTACATCAGGAAGTGAGGCCGTTAATGTATTTTCAGTTTCCGGATCTACAACTGTTCCTTTTTTGCATCCCGGATGTATTGCCGATATTCACATGAGAAAACCGGACAGTAATGAAACTTCCTATTTTACAAAAGTGATGGTGACAGAAGCTGTCCATGAAATTGATACCATTGGTCATTACACCGGAACTTTCGAATCTATTGCTGCAGACACGGGATTTCTGCCCAAACCGGAATTTACTGAACCCGCTGCGCAGCCACAGATCGCAACCGTTATCTCTAACACAGATCCGGAAGGCCAGGGAAGAGTTCAGGTAAGATTCGACTGGCAGATGAATGATACCACTCACTTTGTTCGGGTAATGAGCCCGGATGCCGGAGGAACAGATCAGATTACTCAAAATCGTGGCTATGTAGCCATTCCGGAAGTGGGTGATCAGGTAATGGTGAATTTTGTACACAGCCATCCGGACAGACCCTTCGTGATGGGAGGAATGTTCCATGGCGGAATAGGCCTTGGTGGAGGAGCAGACAATCGTGTGAAATCTATTCAGACGAGAAGCGGCCACAGAATTGTTTTTACAGAAGACGAAAGTATTATTATTACAGATAAGAGCGGGAATGAAATTCATCTGGATACCACGGGAAGCAATATTAATATCACGGCACCTGAATCCATGACCCTGAACTGTAAGAATATGAATATTAATGTGGGGGAGAATATGACGACGACGGTGGGAATGAATAAGTCTGATAGTATTTCAATGAATCATACAGAGAGTGTGGGAATGATGAAAAACCTTTCTGTAGGTACTAATTTCATGACCAATGTTGTGGGTAGTTTAATGGAATTTGTTAAAGGAAATAGAGAATCCAAAGCAAAAGAAGTAAAAGAAAATTCTAAAAGAAGAGAAATTATTTCTCTGGAGAATAATGATATTCATGCACAGAATCAGTTTAATAATAATAGTGGTGAAAATTCCAAAATGCATTAAATCATGTCTATTATACGAATTACTGAAGGTGAAAATATTACAGCAATAGAACAAAATTGGACAGTTTTTACTGACCATTTTGAAGCGTATGCAGGAAATAACAGCCATTTTACAGCTAAGAATGGTACTTTTATTGGTGAACCTAAAAAAGATAAGTCAGAAGAAAAAAAATATTTTGTAGAAGGATGGTGGAGTTCTGATGCAGACGGAAAAAATAGGATTACAGAAGCGTTTATTGAAGATACTGTTTATTTTAATATTATTACTCAAAGTATCCCAGATATAGATACCATCACTAAAAAACCATCAGAAATAGCTATTCAACTATATGATGATGATGGAAGCTGGGGAAACAGTCCAGATCCAATCAATGTACGTGAAGTAAAGAAAGATCCTGTAACAGGAAAAGATATAAAAGGAGATTTAGTAACTTCAAAAATAGTTTCAGGCAATAAAGTAAGTTATTCACTAATTTTAAATAAAGGTCTTGTAAGTTTTATAGAAGAGGATGCAGGAGATGAAATAGAACTTTATTTTGAGTGTGGATATAAAAATGAAAAAAATGTTAAACTGCCTGCTTCAAGTGCAAACTATCTTAAAGTCTTTGAAAAAGAAGTTAAAATAACAGTTTTAGTAGAACTGCCACATTCAAAAGAAACTGGTTGGGCTGCAAAAGGATTAGGAGGACATACAGCAATGGCAGTTGGAGACAGATACTTTGACTATGGACCTGATAATAAACCTGGAACATATTCTGAAAAAGATTATGACGTAGATTTTAACGGGGATGGAGATAAAGATGATGATGTATTATTAAGAAATCCAAGTTTTGAAAATGCTCCAGGAAGACCCTGGTGGGGAAGAATGGTTGCCAAAGAAAAAGGAATTCAACCAGAGGACGTAAAGTTGAACGATGTGCTATCATTTGTATTACAGCACTGGTCAATATGTAATGTATATGGAGAAGTACATAAAATAGAATTTTACGCAAAGGGAAGTCAGGGTGATAAAATGATAGAATGGTGGGAAGAAAGATATAAACACCTTAAGATTTATAGTGTATGGCCATGGAAAGGAGAACAATGTACAACAGCTGTTAAAACTGCTTTGCAGGAAGGAGGTTTTTATATTCCAGATGAGACACAAAAACCCAGTGGTATGTTATCTGATTTAAAGGGAGTTTTAAGTACAACAAAAAATCATTTCTTAGAACGAGCGCACGAAAGCATAATTAAACATGAAAGCTCTGATTGGAATCCAAATTAATAAAAGTTATGAAACTTAGAATATTTTTTTTAATTGCTATGGTTTTATTTTTTTCTCAATGTAAAAAAAAGCATATGAATAATACAAATAGAATTTATTATAAAACAGAAGAGTTTACATCTTTTGAAAATAATGCCCAAATAAAATATGATGAAGCCAATGCGATATTTTTGGAATATTTAAAAAAAGAACATATAAAATTGACTCCTGTATTCCTTTTTTGTGAAGGAGAAGATTATCTATTTGGTGTAACAACTGATCCCAGCCAGGATAAGATGAACAGATCCTGGAAACTATATAAATTGAAAGTAAACTCGCAATCGGGAAATACAGAACCAATGCAAGGTCAGGTAAAAGAATAACTCAGTCTGGATTGTGTTACTATATTGAAATTTACATTATTATAATATTTTATAAAGATTAGATTATAGTTTTGGGTCTAGAAAAAATAAAAGTGATGTACAATGTTTATTATACTATTGGCAATGGAAAAAAGCTAATTCATCTATAAAATAGGTTGTTATGAATAAAATAATAGTGTTAATGTGGTTGAGTATGTTTATACAATGCCAATCTCAAAAAATAGACAAATATATGATACCAATTGTTGATAATAAGTATGAAAAATTTGATATTGAAAATTTCCAAAAGAAATCAGTAAGAGGATACATGAAAGTGCGGGAAAATAACAATACCTACATTCAGGATTTTCAATCACCAGGTTACAGAGAAATAATTTACAATGATAATTTGTTTTATAAGGTTACTAAATTTTTCTATGGTAATGGTAATATTGAGAAAAAAGGATGTTTGTTCAATGAAGGCTCAGTAGTTGGTATTTGGAATCATTTTGACGAATCTGGTAAGCTCCTTAAAGAGGAAAATATGGATAAAGGCTACGACTTTAAACCTGCAGATATTATTGCATACTGCGAAAAGAATAAAATTGATCTGCCTAAAGGCTACCATGATTCTGGTTACCAGTCCAGAGTATTAAAACAGGATTTTGAAGGCAAAAAAGTATGGAGAATTTCTCATCAAATTGCAGGCGACAAAATAGAAGAAATCATTCTGGATGGTAAGACAGGAAAAGAGCTTCAAAAGAAGGCAGTACCTTTTTATAACCCATAATCATATTGGATATAGATAAAGAAAAATAAACTAAGTAACCTCGAAACATCAATGAACAAAATCACGGATCACCTGAAATACCTTTCCAAACTATCTGCAGTATTCATATTCAACGTGTTGGTTCAGCTTGATTTTATTATATTTTTTGAATATTTAAAATAAAACGGAGTAGAGAACAACAATGGGTCATTAAATGATGGTCATGGAATCATGCTTTAAAACAAAAAAATACAGTGGCTACTTCTCTAATTGAAGAATTAACTATCTTTATATCATTTAGAATAAAATAGCTAATTTTAGCTGCACAAAAAGAATAAGTTTTGATTCTTTGAAAAAAGAGGTGAAAAATATACTTTAAAACCATCAAATCGTAAGCACAACAGAACGCAAATATATTAATATAAGAAAATTATAAATGGGAGTACTAGTAACCAACGAAACAGTAAAGCAACTATTTCACATTGCTCAGTCGATAGCGAAGGAAAATTATAATGGAACTTATGGTGGCCCGCACATTCTGCAGGCTTTAATGCATAAAGATATCGGGCTTAATGAATTCCTGAAAAGTATAGATAAAGATCCGGGCTATTTCTACGAATGGGCAGATGTCCGTATTGAAGAATATCCGAAAACCAACCACCTTCCCGATGAGGTAGGACAGGATGACGCCATAGATACCCTTATTGAAGAAGCTGATGATATCCGTTTAAAATTAGGATTGGATGAGATTACTCCCATCTGTATTCTTACAGCAATTGTAAAACCACAGGTGGTATTCTCCCTTCAGCAGTTAAAATCGCTTCCGTTGAGAGAACATGAGATCTTTAACCTGTATAGAAAAGATACTCCGTTTACCGTTTCAGAAGACGGAAATTTTTCATCATTATTTTCAAATGGTGCAGACTATTCAGACTCTTCCTTTCCTTCCATTAAAAGTTATTGTGTGGATAGAACAGCACAGGCAAGAAAAGGAGAAATCGAAAATATTATTGGTAGAGATAAAGAACTAAGAATGTTGGTGGAAATTCTTTGCCGAAGAAGCAAACCGAATGTGATCATTATCGGAGAACCGGGAGTAGGGAAAACAGCATTAGTAGAAGGTTCCGCTACAGAAATTATTAAAGGAAATGTTCCTGAAATGCTTAAAAACGGTACTCTTTTAGAACTGGACACCGGAGCATTATTAGCCGGAACTTCTTATAAAGGCGAAATTGAAGACCGCCTGAAAAAAGTTATCAATGAATGTAAGAAGATTGAAAAAGCAATTCTTTTCATTGATGAAATTCATACCCTTTTAGATCCTAAAGGAAGTATCGGAAACGTTGCCAACCTTCTGAAACCTGAGCTTGCCAGAGGCGAAATTACCGTAATTGGAGCTACCACGCAGGAGGAATACAGAAAAATTATAGAGCCGGAACAGGCTTTCAACCGTCGTTTTGAGGTGTTAACGGTGAATGAACCGGACGAGAAAACCTGTGTCAAAATGATCGATGTACTCCTTGAAGGATACAAAAAACATCACGGAATTGAAGTTGAAAAAACAGCTCTTCCGGAATGTGTACGTCTGGCAAAAAGATATGCAAAAGGTAAAAAATTACCGGATGCCGCTATTGATTTATTAGACAGAACAATGGCTGCCATCAAAATGCTGGATGAATTATCAGAAAAAGAACTGGACAGCTGGAAAGAAAGCTACGATGCTATTTTAACGGAAGAATATGCAGACAGCAAAGATAAAGCGGATGAACTGATCTGGACTTACAACCTGCTAAGAGACAAAATAAGTCCAATTTTGTGGGGATCACTGAGTGAGCAGCCATCCATTGACAACTCTATGCCGGTAGATCAGATTCAGAAGATTATAGAAGATACTTATGCAGAGCTTTTACAACATGCAGCCAAGAAAAGAGAAAAAGTAGACAGACTGGAACTTGCAGCCGTAATGGCCGCCAAAACCAATATTCCCATCGGGAAAATCCAGGCTCAGGAAAAAGAAAAACTCCTGAATATGGAATCCCTTCTATTGAACAGAGTCGTAGGACAGGATCATGCTCTAAAAATCCTTTCCGATGCTATTGTTGAAAACCGAAGTGGATTGAATAAACCAGGACAACCCATCGGATCCTTCTTCCTTCTGGGACCTACAGGAACCGGTAAAACAGAGCTTGCAAAATCAATGGCAGAATTACTTTTCAATGATGAAAAGGCAATGGTACGCTTTGATATGTCAGAATTTAAAGAAGAACATTCCGCAGCATTGCTATACGGAGCGCCTCCGGGATACGTAGGATATGAAGAAGGAGGGATGTTGGTGAACAAAATCAGACAGCAGCCTTATACCGTTGTGTTATTTGACGAGATTGAAAAAGCCCACCATTCTGTTTTTGACGTATTCCTTCAGATTATGGACGAAGGAAAAGTTCATGATAAATTAGGTAAAGAAGGGGATTTCAGCAATGCATTGATTCTGTTTACCTCCAATATCGGAAGTGAAGAAATTGTAAAACAGTTTGAAGAAGGAAAGATTCCTGAATCATCCTCACTGATGCAGATTATGTCAAACTCCGGACGATTCAGACCTGAGTTTCTGGCAAGAATTACAGAGATTATTCCTTTTGCACCAATCACAGAATCTATTGCAGAGAGAATCTTTAATATTCAGTTGAAATCACTTCATACGTCATTAACTAGATTGGGAATTGCTTTAAAAATTACCGACGAAGCTGTGAAAAATCTTGCATTAGGAGGCTTCAGCAGCAAGTATGGAGCAAGACAGATCTCCGGGGTTATCCGTGCTCAGCTTGCAAGACCCATCTCTAAAATGATTGTGAGAGAAGAAGTGAAATCCGGCCAGACGATTCATGTAGATTGGAATAAAGACGAAGAAAAATTAAGCTGGAAAGTAGATTAAATATAAAGTAAAAAGGCAAATTTGTTACCCACTTTTGCCTTTTAGCTTATAAATAGAATTAAAATGAAAACAATTGTCAGAAATATCTTTACAGGTTTTCTATTATTAGGATCCGTTATCATGATCAACGGACAGTTTCTTGCTGCTTCTGATACCTCGGAAAGCAGTGTGAAAAAGTATAAAGGTATTATTAATGCCAATAAGGATCTTGTAGAATTTATTGAACAATTACTCCTTCAGAAAGGCCTTCCCAAGCATTTGAGAAATCTGGCTCTGATTGAATCCCATTTTGACAGAAATATTACTTCAGGAGCCGGAGCAGTAGGAATCTGGCAGTTTATGACTGCACATGCCAACCAGTATGGACTTACAGAACAAGGACGTACAGATATTTATAAAAGTACCAAAACCGCTACTATTTCCTTAAGCAATCTTTATAAAAAGTACAATAATTGGGTGACCGTGGTTGCAGCCTATAACTGTGGTGAAGGAAATATAGCCAAAGCAATGGAAGCTGCTGGTTCTACCCAATACCATGTGTTTTATAAATACCTTCCAGGGGAAACCATTAATCATGTAAAGAAATATCTTAATGCATGTTATGCAACAGGAGAACTGCAGAGTGTATTGAATAATTACAACTCTGCAAGACTCAACAAGGTTTTCTTTGAGGGAGACCGTAAAGAGACTGCTGCAGCGCTTTCAGAAACAGAGATCAATGCCGGTTTCAATCTGAATGTTGTTGCTGCCGAATTAAATGTAGAAGTAGACAAAATCCTTGCCTGGAATCCTGGGATTGTAGAAGAGCTCCAGAAAAAAGGAGAAAGCCCGTTCTTCCTTCCTGTAGACCTGATGCCAGATTTTCTCCTCAGAAAAAATAAAATACTGGTTCGGTCCATAAAAGAAGGAGGGATGACCCAGCAGTAAAAATAATCTCTGGTAAAATAAAAAAGCAATCAGTTTTCTGGTTGCTTTTTTTATGATAGCTATCTGTTAAAACTATGCTAATTTTATATTAAAGAAATCCTAATATTTCTCACTGATGTGGATAATTGTTGTTTTTGTTATTAATTTTCAGTCAATTAAAACCCTTTATTGGTGGTGCTTTGAATGAAGTTGTTAAATCAATTGTCGTAGAATTACTACAAGAAATCGTAGAACTACTACAAAATTTCAGATTTATAGAGAAAAGTTTTTTTTAGCGAAAAAGAGCCTCTATATTTGCTAACACAATCACCACATCACAAAATATTATTAACGATTAAATTTACTAATCATGGCCGAAAGAAATTCAAGAGGAATCTTAAAATTCAACAACGGAGAAGGACAGAAGCTGTTAAAAATGAATTACAGCGTTTCCAGATCTACGGACGTTTCAGGACGTGTAGCATCAGATCCTTCTAATGCATTGATCAAAGTAACAGTAGAAGCTACTGAAAAATCAGACATCCTTGAAAGCTTGTTAAACGGTAAATACAAGCCGACAGTAGGAGAAATCACCTTCAACAAATCTCACGAAGAAGGAACACTGATTACTTTGAAATGGGAGAACGGATACGTAATCCAACACGAAGTAGACTTCGACGCAATAGACAGCAATAGTATGCTGATCAGCTTCGTCATCAGTGCTGAAACAATCGACTACGGTACTTCTCAGTACGCTGGGCTATGGCCTTCAGCAGGTAAATAAGCCTATTCATCATCTTAGTAAAAATAAAATTGGTACAGAACAGTACACTCATCCGAGTATACTGTTCTGTTTTTCCGTTTAAAAGAATTTCGAAAATCATTTTTCAAAAGGAAAATGATAGATGCACAAGTGATTCATCAATCTCACATTTTCTATGCTGTAAGTATCAGCAGTTTATTTACGATTTAACTTAAATACAAAACGCTATGTTTCAGGATGATAAAAAAATTAAAGTAGCAAACCCGAAAAACGAGATAAAGGCGGGCAAACAACAATTGAAAAGTACATTACCTGAGAATGTTACCAAAAAAGCAGAAGGAAAATTAAATAAGGTAGATGAAAAAGTAAAAAAGGTAGCAAAAGCAGGACAACAAAGTTTAAATGCTGTTCAAGGTGCAGATATGTTTATGAACCAAACTTTTGTACCGAACAATCCTTCTATGGTTGATAATAAAGTGTGGGCGAAACAGCCAACTTCAAAAATACACAATGCTGAAGCTATTGCTCAAAGTTTTATTGCAGGAATCAATCGTGTGGTAAAGCTGGAGGTAGTTATTGAAGGACAAATTATCAAACATTTTAAGCATTTCAAACTTACCCAGAGTGCAGCAAAACATCATGAATTCAACCTGATGCTGGCTCATGATACCCTTGGCAATGCCGAAAATCATAATCTTGAAGAAGCCCAAAGCTTTTTAGGAAAAAGAATTACTGTTGTATTTAAATATAAAGATGTAGAAAAAGGGGCTGAGCGTAATTTTGTGGGAGTCATTACAGAAGTAGGCTTTAGTCAGGAAAAGGGAAGCCTTGGAAATATCGTTCTTAAAGGTTTTAGCCCGACAGTACTTTTGGATGCCGCTCCGCATATTCAGAGTTTTGGAGGTGGGCAGCCGGTTAGTCTGAACAGTATTGCCGATCAGGTGATCCGTGAAGGGCTGGGACAAAATAAATTCGATTTCAGAATTGATGCCCAGCATGGAAATGTGGCCTACAGTTCACAGTACGAAGAAACCCATTATAATTATCTGGCAAGAATGGCTGAGGCCTATGGTGAGCAGTTTTATTATGATGGTGAAGTATTACATTTTGGAAAACTTCCACCACAGGAAAAACCTGTTAAACTTACCTATGGAAGCAGCGTAAGTGATATTGCTGTCAAAATGAAAGCACAGCATGTCAACCCAACATTTTATGGCTATAACAGCAGTAAAAATGAAAAACTGACCACCGGAAGCTCAAAGATCAACCATACCTCAGATATTGCAAGGCGTGCTTATGAAATATCAGAAAAAACCTTTACCACGCCTTCTTTGAGAGTAGCCCCAATAAAAGCAACCTCTTTTATGGACATTGATGCCTCACAGAAAGGAACCGCAGGAAGTAAGGCCTCAGAAGTATTTGTTACTTCGGGGACAACTACTGTTCCGTTTTTATATCCGGGATGTACAGCAGACATTGAAATGCGGAAATCTTCAACAAATGAAACTTCCTATTTTACCAAGCTGATGATTATTGAAGTAACCCATGAAGTAGATGCAAGAGGTTACTATGATGGCAAATTTGAAGCGATTGCTGCAGACACTGGTTTCATACCACGTCCTGAATTTGAAACTCCAAGAGCTGAGGCTCAGTTTGCAAAAGTAATTTCCAATACAGATCCTATGAATCAGGGAAGAGTTCAGGTACAGTTTGACTGGCAAAACGGGCCGGACAGTACAGAATTTATCCGTGTAATGTCTCCGGATGCAGGAAGCAGTGATAAAGTCAATAAAAATAGAGGCTTTATGTCAGTTCCTGAAGTTGGAGATCAGGTTATTGTCAATTTTGTACACCAGCATCCTGACCGTCCTTTCGTAATGGGAGGAATGTTTCATGGTAGTATCGGAGCCGGTGGCGGAGCTGGAAATAATGTCATGAGCTTTAGCGGAAGAAGTGGTGCAGAACTAAAGTATGATAACGGAGCCGGATCGATGAATCTTAAAGATCAGGGCGGGGCAAATATGTTCTTTGACGGATCTGGAAATGTTATACATAATGCCAATAACAACAGTACTAAAACTGTTGGTAATGATAAAACAGATAAGATTGGAAACAATAAAAAACTGGAAGTAGGCTGTGATCATATTTCAGACGTAGGCAATACCCATAAAGTCTCTGTAGGTAAAGACCAGAGTGTATTTACGATGGACAATGCAGGAGTGATTGATTTAACCGGAGCTCAGAAAATTACCATTAAAGTAGGAAACAGCGAGATTATCATTACCGGCACTAAAGTTTCCATTAAAAGTGATGAAATCGACATCAACGGAGGCGGTGCAACAGCTAATTTTAAAGGCTTGACAAAAATAACAGGATCACAGGTAGATATCAATTAACAGGATGGATTTTATAAAATACGAGATTAAAAAAGGAGATACCCTGGAATCTCTTGCAGAGAAACAAGGTACATCAGTTAAAGAACTTATCAATTTTCATAACCTCTATTGTGGAACAACAAATTTTATTATTGGTGAAAAACTGCCTATTCATCTGCAATATCTTTTTTTAGAAAAGAAAACAGGTGAAGAAATCAATAAGGCAATAGAAGACAGAAAATTTCCACAAAAAGCAAGATACAGATGCGAACAGTTCAATACTACAAAGGTTGAAGACAGAATCACATTTCATTGCAATACCAAAAAAGAATACATTGTTGAAAAAGATGCAGCCAATACTAAAGCTAAAGTTAAGCTAAAGGAATATTTATATAAAATAAATCCCGAAAATATGGCTCTTGCTATAGAAGCTGTGAAAGAACTGGAATTTGATAAAGAAGATGTAATTTTCGATTTAAATCATGACCATACCATAAAAGGAGTAGAAAATTTTCCCCAGATAAAAGAAAAATGGGAACTTTTTAAGCCTAAATTAAAAGCTTCAGAATTTTATAGACAGGTGGAGAAAATTAACTCCAAAGCTGCTGAAGATATCATCAAAGGAGGCGGACTGGAATTTGAGAATGAAGGCAATCTGAGAAAAACCTATGACAAGTCTCTTCTTTATCATGTCTTGTTCAATGATTACGATGCCCGTAAAAAAAGAGAACAAAATGATGTTTTGAAGTTTATATCACAGATATTTGTCAATATTCCTATAGAACTGGAATTGCAGCACACCATTATAAAAGAAGATGATTATTTTATAGAATTCAGAACAGTGGGGACACTTGTAAAAGATAAAATAGATAATGCTGTGCTGGAAGAACAATACAACAAGTTCTATAAACCTATTATCGAATATGGCTTCAGCGAATATAATTATGATTACAGAATCAGAAGAATGGTCGATAAAAAAACAGGAACTATCGTCAATGCATCAGCATTAATGAAAGAAGAAGTAAAAAATAATTATCAGTTTGTTACCCAGTTTGATCTAAAACAAATTGAATATTAAAAGTAATTTTTAAGTATGGCCGAAAATAAAGTGTTTACATTCAATAACGTTTTGCCTTATCATATTGCCAGGACACTTCTGGTTGTTATACCATGTCTGATTTTCTATGGAGCATTGTATTATTTTCTTTTCAAAGGAGTGTTCAGACTTTCATTCGTTATGTTTTTTTTCCTTTTTTATTTTGGAACCTGCTATCTGATCCTGAAAGCAATTTCTGTTAAGTTGAAAATCTGGTTTGATGAAAACTATTTTTATATCCAGAAGGGAAACCAGACTCCTGAAAAATATTCCAAGACAGACATTGAAGGATTTTACGCTTATGATTATGAAACCAAAGCACCCTCATTACAAAGCTCAAAAATATACTTCAGATTCTGCCTGAAGAATAAAAACGATATCTATTTGAATGATGTTGAATACAAAAACAAATACGAAGAAGAGAAAGGAAACGAACTTAAAAAATTTCTGATATCAGCTCAGAAAGAACTCCATTTTTCCAAAACACAAAAGAAAAGTCTTCAGAATGTTTATTGGTATTCACAATACAATTAAGGCATATAAACTCTGAAAATTTAAAAAACAAATTCACTATTTACAGGATGTTTTTAATCAATAAAATGTAACATTATGAGTGCTTCCTATATCCCCAAAGATGTTTACACAGTGTGTACATTTCAAACCGATTCAGAACCAAGACAGTTAATCCCAACAAGAGAACCCATTACTGTTTTCTATGGATCAGATAAAACCCGACCTTTATTAACCATAGAGGATCGTAATATCAATAAAGAGTTTCCCTGTAAAAGCCCTAAAAATGCAATGTGGGGATTTCTCTGCTTTGGAGCAGGCCTTATTGTTGGAGCACTTCTAGTGTTATCCGGACCTATTGGCTGGGCTGCATTAGCCGTGGGAGTTGGTGTTCTGGCATGTGGAGCAGCAGCAGCATATCATGCAACAAAAATAAACCACTTATGTACCGAATCTTTAGGAAAAGGAAACTGGAAAATTGAACATGAAAAAGTAAAATTTGATCAATTTATGGCCATCACCCAGAACTCTATACTGGTTTGTGATACCGGAGGATTGTTAAGCCCGATTTTCAGCTATTCTGTGGCCAAAAAATATGCACAACAGATCGAGAGTAATAATGGAAAAGAAATTCTTCTCAATGCCGCTGCATCTTTTTTTGGA
>CBFQYI010000077.1:0-12697 GCA_965720825.1 uncultured Chryseobacterium sp.
TTGAGGGTGGTTTTCTTTATAGGTTTGGGCTTCGGAGGCTTTATTTTAAATTTCATAGAGAGGTGGTCAAAAGCTCAATGGCTTTATCTTTTATCAGATGAGCTTCCTCTTTGGGAAGAAAATTTTCATTGGACATGAAAGTGAAATCCATCTGTTGGTTGTATGTACTGGTGACTAACGTATTCGAGTTCAGCCATGGGAAAGCCACGGTAGGACTAAAGACTGTTTCCAGATTAAAATTTTTATAATCATTCGGGATATTCACCTTTCCCATATTGGATAAGGTTATATCATGTCCGCCTTCACTGGATTTCAGCATGTTGATCATACGTTCCACAACAGGATGCATATGTTCCCCCATCCATAGGAGTTCACGGGCTTCCAGCTTGTTGATTTTCTCAATAAGATCCTTTTTGATCTCTTTGGCATTACTCAGAACATTTTTACTGCCTTTTTTTAAGGAAAGTTCTACCGTTGGAGCAAAAGCAAACAAATGATCATCTTTAATTTCCGGAATAAAATGACGCACATCTACAGGACTGATCACCTTACCTTTGGCTCGGTCTCCCTGCACATCACGAAACGCCTGCATCACCGAAGAACATAGCAATGCATGCACAGAAATTCCGTTGGCTTTACACTTTTCAGTGATAAGCTGGGTTTCTTCCGGTGTCATTTTCCAGTGAATAGCGTAGTTTTTTCCCTGATTTCTCTTTTTGCTTTTCTTCTGTATGGAAAAGAATATTTTAGCGAACAGCAGATAAAGACTGGCCTTATATTTTTTTATTCCTGTGTTAAAATCTGAAGGCAGGAAATCGTCCACAGATTCAAAAGCAACATAAGGAATTAATGGACCATAAGGATTGTCCAGTAAGCTTAGAAGTTCACGTAGTAAAGTTACTCCGGTGGTTCCATCGGATATACAGTGGGGCATAATCCAAAGGATTTCGGAAGTACCCTTTCCCTTTACCCATACTACTTCGGCCAGTGGTTTTTTGGGAGTTTCAAAAAGTTTAAACCATCCTTTTTCAGATTCTTTAAACCAATCCTCGTCTGTTTTACGTTCTACGATCCTAAGCGGAATAGGTTCAATATCCCTTTGTCCCATAAAAAATGGGTAACGCCCTTTGTTATGATCAATATTGGTTCTCAGAATAGGATGCTTCTGCTGGATTCTTATTAAAGCCGTTTTAAAATTTTCTTCAGGAATTTCTCCCTTGATTCTTGCCGTATAAATACAGTTTAAAGGTGTTTCCGGATCTACATACATGATCCTTTCCACCATCATTAAAGGTCTTTTGATCATGATACTGCTGTCTGTTTAATTTGTGAACAAATTGTACGCAGGACCTCATCACGGATGGCGGTTACTTCTTCATGCGGTAAATAACCTTCGCTTCCTATGATTGAAAAATCCATTCTTCCGCGGTAGGTAGAAAACACCAGGGTAGTGGTGTTTCCCAGCGGACCAATGACTGATGGACTGAAGATGGTCTCTACTGTAAACTCTTTATACTCATGAGGAATCTGAAGAGGTCCCAGATTAGAAAACATACAGTCGTTGGAAGATTTTCCGTTCTTTAACAGCCTTGTGAAACTTTTCAGTGCATCATGTCCGGACTCCATAACCATCATCGTAGTGTATGGATCCAGCTTGGAGGCTTTTTGTTCCACGTACTTCTGCATCGCACGCAGATTCTCTGTAAAGCTTAGTTTTTCATCCAATGAAATCACAATCATCAGCCCGAAAGCGAAGATGTGATCTGCTTTAATCTGTTTGGCAAAACGTCGGATGTCTACCGGACAGGAAACCTTGTTGAAGGATTTGTTGCCTCTTACTTTTTTAAATGAATGTAATAATGCGACACTCAAAAATGTATTGACAGTAACTTCCTGAGATTTGCAATAAGCGATGACTTGCTGGCTTGTTTCTTCATCCAGTTTTCCATGGATCAGATAGTCATTCTGTCTTTCAACAGGTTTTTTATTTACCGGAAGCCATTTGATCGCTGTAGCAGCCAGTCTTCCTATAAATCTGGCTTTCAGTTTTTGTCTTCTGCTGTTCAGAATATGTGAAGGAACCACATCTTGAATTCCCATGATCGGATTTTCTACCCCGATATCGGCAGCCGGATTGTCCAGAACAATGAGAAATTCTTTTAAAAAGGCCATTGCAGAACCACCATCGCAAAGACAATGGTGGAATGCAAATAGCATGTCAGAAACGTTTTCCCCCTTGATCCAGATAAAACGGATCAGGGGAAATTTTTCGTAATTAAAAGTGGTGTTCCATTCTCTCCTGGATTCTTCCTGCCATTGATCTTCACTTTGTCTGGTGACGATTCTTACAGGAATGGAAACAGGTTTTTCAGGAACATTAAACCAAGGAATATTTCTTTCATCATGGCTGATGAATGCTCTCAGCCATGGGTGTTTATTTTGGATCCGGGCCAGAGCCTGCTGGATATCTTTTAAAGTAAAGGTACCTCTCAGTCTGAACGGAATGACTGCGTTAAAGGGTTCTGAGCCATCTCCCAATAACATACGTTCTCCAAATAGCAATCTTCTTTTAATAGGTTGATTCATAGGCTACACTGAAGCTAATGTTGAATGTTCGTGTACAAAATTTTCTAATAGTTCTACGGCTTTGTCATTTCCTCCG
This sequence comes from uncultured Chryseobacterium sp., assembly GCA_965720825.1. Classification (GTDB taxonomy): domain Bacteria; phylum Bacteroidota; class Bacteroidia; order Flavobacteriales; family Weeksellaceae; genus Chryseobacterium. The sequence continues at coordinate 2,663 of CBFQYI010000077.1, forward strand.
GCAAGCGTAAATGTATTGCGGACTTCCTGAGCGGCAGTTCTGTATTTTGGATTTTCCAATAATTCAAAAACGGTTTCACGAAGGGCGTCTACACGAAGTCTTTTGTATCGGATGCTGATTCCGCAGCCTGCCTGCTCAATCAGTTTTGCAATATGGAAGTGGTCATAAGCGATAGGAGTGATTAACATCGGCAAACCGTTACGGAAAGTATCGTTTACGGTATTGAAACCACCGTGGCAAATTACCATATCCATTTGCTGCATCACTGCCGATTGAGGAACAAAGCTGTTCACGATGAAATTGTCCGGCCACTCTTCAAAAATTTCCGGTGGAGTAGCGGCAATTACCGTTACCGGCTGGTCTTTAAATGCAGCGATGATCTTTTCAAAGAAAGCTTTTCTGATGTCTACCAACAGCGTTCCCAATGATACAAAGATCTTTGGAGTGGTAGAAGCGTTTAATTTATCCCAGTTAAATGGAGCATCGTTCGGACGCCCTTTCACCGGACCTACAAATTTCATATGAGATGGAACGGTTTCAAAACCAGCGAAAGCCTGAGAGGTAAACACCATATTCAGCTTGTGAGAATGGATGTAAATTCCTTCCTCATGAATGCCTACTTCTTTCTGAAGGTCCTTGATGAGGTTTTGCTGCCATTCCCAGATTTTTGGAGAACTTTTTTCTGTGTCTCCCATGACATCCGGTGGAACAGGCGTTGTCGTGACACAAGGAATATTATGCTTATGAGCGAAAAGAGCGCCTCCAAAAGTGATACAGTCATTCACGATCACATCTGGCATCCAGCTTTCTGTGAGTCTGGTTAATCCCGGCATCATCATTTTAGCGAAAGGAACATAGGTTTCTTCCAGTGCCAGTTTCATCACTTCAGGACCGGAGCATGCTGGTCCGTCATCCTGTCTTTTTAAAATACGGGCAATTTCCTCCTGATATGGGATAAGATCTTCTTCAGGATAGAAATAAGAACCTCCTTCAGGAATATGTTTACTGTCTAAAGGGGTAATCCCGAACCATTTTACTTCATGTCCGCGGGCAATCAGACTTGCTCCCACACTTAAAGTAGGGCTTACATGTCCGAAAAACGGTGGAACAACGAATAAAAATTTAGATGGTTTTTCAGGTTTTGAAGCTTTTGATATCGCTTGTTCCAATAAGGTAGCTGCTGTAGCTGCACCTCCCGCTTCCACAAAAGACTGACCTACTTTCTGAGCGGCTTCACGGTAGCTTGGAGTATTTAAAATCTGTTGTACAGCTTCTCTCAGGTGATTGGCTTTAAATCTGTTAAAATTAAGACGTTCACCTGCTTCTGTACGCACCACACGTCCTGCAACATGTGACTGATCATACGCAATCGGAATCACGACCAAAGGAATACCATTGGATAATGTTTCAGAAACGGTGTTGTGACCGCCATGGCACACTACGCCGTCAAGATGAGGCAGCAGATCCAGCTGAGGAACCTGTTGATACACCATAAAGTTGTCCGGCCATTGCTCGAAAAGCTGTGGATCAGAAACGACTACAACGGTTAAATCTTCATCTTTAAAAGCATCGATTACCTTTTGGAAAAATGCTTTTTTATGATCGTGATCGAAGGTAGTTCCGATACTTACTAAGATCTTTTTATTGTCTTTGCTTTTTAATTTCTCCCAGTCGAATTCACATGAAACACGTCTTTCCGTAAGAACCGGACCAGTGAATTGGTATTGAGAAGGCAGATCCTCCATTTCACCAAAGAAATAACTGGAAGTCAGAACAAGTGTCAGCAAATCTGAAGTTGCCAGAGAACGTTCTTCCTGGAAACCGAGTTCTTTCTGCAGGTCGATGATTTGATTCACTTCCCATTCGTGTACTTTTGGAAGCTCATTCATAATTTTGATGGCTGCCGGAGCGGTAACGGAAGTGGCGTAAGGAATTCCAAGTGTTTTGGCTGCAACCGGGGCTGCAAATAACTGATGATCCCCGATAATCAAATCAGGCTGATATGTTTTTAATAAAGCAACAATACCATTATGGCAATGTCTGTTCAGTGGGATAAGAACCTCTTCGTAAAGGAACTTAACGCTGTCTATGCCATACACAACTTTTTTTGAAATAATATCGAGGTACTGTTCACTTTCTTTCTTTTCTTCGTCGGTCTGATCGTATTGGATCAGTAATAATTTTCCTCCTTCGGGAAGTTTAGCCTCTAAAGTAGGGTCAAGGCTGATCCAGGCTACTTCATGCCCTCTTTCCAGCAGCGTAGTACCGATGCTTAGGGTAGGGTTGACATGTCCTGTCAATGGTGGAACTATAAATGCAAATTTAGCCATGGTTTTGTGTTAAAATTTTAGATAAAAATTGAGAGATCGTTTCAGCAATGCGCTGAGGTTCCTGGATAGGAATATTATGATCACCCGGAATTAATTCAAGTTCAGACTGGCTGATTTGAGATTGCAGCCATTCACCTGTTGGTCTGCAGTTGGAATCAGCACCATAAAGCAATAATGTGGAAGCCGTCAGTCTGTTGAAGTCGGTTTCACCCAGGAAATGTTTTTCCCTGATCATATCTGCTTTAATGCTGGTCTGGTTAAACAGAAATTCATACATACGATGGTTCTTTTCCATTTGTCTTTTACCCATCTGCACTTTGGTGGTATCTGTAAAGTTGGCTACATAGTGCTCAAGAAACTCTTTGCTGTATTCATCAATGATGTTACGCGCTTTTTCGTCCTGAGGATCCGGAGCTTCCATCACTACGAGCTGATTCACGCGGTCAGGATATTCTAATGCTGTTTTTAATGCAATAAGACCTCCGAAGCTATAGCCGACAAGGTGTACTTTTTCCAGTTGAAGATGATCTATTAAACCCATCAGATCGGATGACATGTTGTCCAGGTCGTACCCATCCAAAAAGCGTTCACTCATACCATGGCTCTTCAGATCGTACATCACCACATGGAAATGCTTGGCCAGCACAGGGGCAATATTAAAATAATAAATGGACAGGTTACTGAACATACCGTGGATGAGTACCACGGTTTGTTCGGCTCCTTTGTTGAGTTCCTGTATATGAACTTGTCTGTTATTGACAGTGATTATTGGCATTCGTAGATATAATTGATGATCATACTAAGGTCAAGATTGATCAGCTGGTCAAGATCCATAGAAGAAAGCCAGCCTGTAAAATCGATCTGCTCGCCAAAATGCGCCTTGATCTTTTCAGAGAAAGAGACAATCTCAATGCTGTCCATTTCAAGATCCTTGGTGAATGAACTTTCAGGAGTAATATCCATCTCTTCTACAAATTCAGCACCTATCACTTCAGTAATAAAACCTTTTAATAAAGTAAAAAGTTCTTCGTGGTTCATTTTTAATGTTGCGTTTACAGTGTCCATCCGATAATATAATTTTTATGTTTAATAGTTTTGATTTCAATATTGTTGATCCACAGGTGATCATCTTTTATTTCTTCGACTTCGAAGGCTTTAGGATTTCCTTTCAGTCCGGTTCCCAGAAACTTTCCGTAAGCTTCCTTGGCTACCCAGAATCGGGTGGTCCATTCTGCCTGATCTCTGTCTTTTAATAAGGTTAATTCTTTGTCGGTAAATACCATGTCGTAGAATCCTGAGCTGCGTTCTTCCATCAGTTCCATATCGATTCCTACAGATTTTCCATATCTCGCGATTCCCACGGCTTCTTTTCCTTTGTGAGCCAGAGAAATATGGATATCTTCTGTAAAATCACTGATGAGGTAAGGTTTCCCCACTTCATCGGAACGGATTTCAAAAGTGATCGGGAAGCAGGCATGATTTTTTTCCTGACGGAGAAGGTTTCTTACGGCATCTTTCACTGCTACACGGCTTACCATCCAGTTTTTCTTTTTGTTAGGTAATAACTGTTGGTGGTGCTGTTTTTCTGTCTGGTTGAAATATCTTTTCAGGATAAAATCCCATGAAGCGACTCTGGTGTATGCCTGATGGAAGAAAAATACTTCAGGAGCAATCTCTTCCGAAAGTCTATTGTGCAACGGTGACATGGAAACATTCCATAAAGCGGCATCAATTTCCAGTCTTCTGTTCTGCCAGCCGGTAATGGCGCACCATACTTTTCCGTCTCTTTTCAGGATGATATCGGCGATGGCAAATTCATCATTCAATTCAGTCAGCATACAGGTACATTCAAAAATACCTTCCTGATCATGCATATCTCCGAAGAATTCAATATCTCTGATTTTTACAGGAAATGCAATACGGTCTTTCACCAAAGTAAGCTGAAGCCAAAGCCCGAATAGCTGTCCTGCATTGTCCAATAGAGAACCTTTACCACCGTTTCCTTTTATTTTTCCGATGATTCCTTTGTCTCCAACAGCTGAAACTTCTGTGATTCCCTGGTATTTATCTCCATGGAACATATGCATGTCATAGATTTCTTCAGGGGTTCTTTCAATAGGTAAAAGATTACCGATGGAAAGATTGAAAGCAGGCGTCGGAACAGAACCCGATTTTAAAACGACTTCTGCGTTGACAAAGTTTTCAATATCGAGATAAGCATGGTTGGATGAGCGCCATTCTCCTTTTACGGTTTTTTCGAAAGGTTTAGCAACGTTCATCCATTGGAATACACTTACGTTCATGATTTTATGAACCAATGTTCCCGGTATTTCTGCTTCTGCAATTTCAGCAAGCTGTTCAAAGATCATCGTCATCGGAATAACCGGTTCCATATCTGCTACATGAGCCCACCCTTTAGGCTGTCTCAATAAGCTGTGGTCGATCAGGTAAGGATGACTTTCTAAGGTTACGTACAAATCTTTTGAGAAGGTTGTGCTTCTTACTGGTTTTGGAGCTGCATGGGTTACAGGCGCAGGTCTTTGGATGGTAATGTCCGGACGGTTCTGGAATAAAGTTAATACTTCTTCCTGCATACGAATCATATCCGCAACGTTTTCCTGAAATGCCTGTACCAGCGGATGACCACTTTTTGCAGTCGCAACGGAAGAGGCAGTATATTGTTTTGGCGTGTCAAAGGACTGAGCCAAGGCTTTTACTTCTTTAAAATTACGGACGATAGGTGAACCTAATTCCAGTTTAATTCCTTTTCCTGACGGCCTTTTCGAATGATTTTGAATCTCTAAAAAGTCCAGAGCAATTGTTTTCCCTTCTACAAATAATGAAGCAACTACACGCTGTAACTGAGCCAATGCAGAACGGGTCGGAACGCTGGAAGCAATGGTACTGAAAGCTTTTCCTTTCAAAGTATCATCAATAAATCCAATCAGACCTCCAGTTCCTACCTGAATGAAAACTCTTGCTCCTTCTTCGTATAATTTGTCGGTTAGTTCACGGAAACGAACAGGTTCTACCAAATGCTCTGCACTCAGTTTTCTGATCGCTGCCTGATCTGCAGGATAAGGTTCTAATGTGGTAGCAGACCATAATGGTATTTTCGTCTGCTGGAACTGTGCTTTTTCCATTCCCGCAAGGATCACATCCAGTTTATCAGCGATAAAAGGAGAGTGGAATCCTGACTGGAACGGTAATACCTGATGGAAGATCTGTTTTGCTTTTAACAAAGGAACCAATTCATCCAGGGCGGCATTGCTTCCGCAAAGAATCACCTGATTAGGGCAGTTGTCATTGGAAACATACAGGTTTGAAATTTCTGCAATAAAAGGTTTTATCACCTCAATTCCGGCTCCTATGGCGATGAACTTGGAATCTTTTAGTTCAAAAGTTTCAGGATTCAGTACATCAATTAATGCCTTAACAGAATTGGCTTCCGCTAATTCTGAAGAATAACCTGCCAGCCATTCTCCTAAACTGTGCCCGGCATTCATATCCGGGATAATTCCTAGTTTTTTCAGTGAATTATCAAGGATACTGCAGTTGTTGAAGATGTTTAAAGCATCGGTTAGAAGGCCTTCACCTTCCGTTTCGATAGGGGCTGTCAGTCCAAAATAACGGCTTACCGTTTCTACTTCACCTTTTGCCAGGCCGTCTAATCCCGGGAATACAAAGGCTACTTTACCGCCATCTTTTAATAATGGAGTAGAAGTGTACCAGATATCCTGTTTGTTTTTCCACGTGATATTTTTGGAAACAATTTTAATGGCTTTTTCCAGTCTTGCAGGTGTTGGATCGAATATCGCAACTCTGAAATCTCCTTCACCAATGGTTGTTTCATTATTCTGTAATGCTGAAAGCAATTCTTGATGGGTAGGCCTTGCCAATATTAATACCTGATCTTTTTTCGGCATATCATAGCCTTCCAGAACAACGTGTGCATTGATTCCTCCAAATCCGAAAGCATTCACTGCGGCTACTTTGGGCAGTCCTGTTTTTGACCAGTTTCTGGCTTCCTGTACAGGCTCAAACCTTGTGTTTTGCATCTCCGAAGTTGGATTTTCGCAATATAAGGTCGGTGGCAAAGTATCGTGATGTAATGCTAAACAGGTTTTAATTAATCCTGCAATTCCGGCAGCTGGCATAGCATGCCCGATATTGGACTTTACAGATCCGATACCTGCAGCAGGAGCCGTTTCTTCTTTTCCGAAGAACTGAGCTAAGGTCTGAAGTTCTGTTTTATCTCCAAGAGGTGTTCCTGTGCCATGAGCCTCAAGATATCCCACTTTATTTTTATCTAAATCAGCGTTGATCCATGCCTGTTCTAAAGCCTTTAACTGACCTTTTACGGATGGGCTCATCACGCTGGTTCCAGTACCATCGCTGCTTACACCAATACCTTTGATCACAGCATAGATTTTATCCTGATCACGAACGGCATCTTCCAGTCTCTTTAAGACTACGAAACCACAACCTTCACCAATCAAAAGACCATCAGCATCCATACTGAACGGCTTGATTTGTTGTTGGCGGGACATAGCTCCCAGTTGGGCAAAAATACTCCAGAAAGCAGCATTCTGTCCTGTGTGTACGCCTCCTGCGATCATGATATCGGATCGACCTCTCTGAAGTTCCTGTACGGCATGATCTACAGCAATCAAAGCAGAGGCACAAGCGGCATCTACAGTGAACGCAGCGCCTCCTAAATTGAAGCGGTTGGCTACAAGAGAGGCAACAAGATTGGGAATTAATCCCATGGCAGTATCTGCTGCAAAACGGCCTTTACGCTGTTGAAAAGCATGTTTTACTTTTTCAATATCTGCAGAAGAAACCTGGGGCAGCAATTCCTGTAATAAGGAAGAAATCTGTTCTCCTGTTCTTACAATTTCGATGGCACGGGTAGCACCAGGACCAGTATAGTTTCCTTTACCAATGATGATTCCCGTTTTTTCAAGGGAAATATTCTTCTGAAATACACCAGCATCTTCCAGTGCTTTCTGTACCAGATCAAGGGTAAGCAAATGGTCAGGTTCCGTTCCTTCAACGGCTAACGGCAGAATACCAAATGCGGTGGGATCGAATGTATAATCAGGAATGAATCCTCCGCGCTGACAGTAAAAACGGTCAACGGGACTTGTCGCATCACTGAAATGAACCGGATCTATCCGATCCGCCGGAGCCAGCTCGGTAGAGTCAACTTTATTGACAATATTCTGCCAAAAAGTGTTGGCATCCTGTGCCCCGGGAAAGACACAGGATAGACCAATTACAGCAACATCTGTTTTTTTCATACTTCGTTTATACAGCGTTTTACCAATTATTTCCTGACATGATCAGCACCTGGCTTTCCGTTCCGTATTTAATCTCGTTAAGGAAGATTTCTTTTCCTTCATCCAATGGAATCATGGAAATACCTCTGCGTTCATATTCTGATTCAAGGGTGGAAGAAACCATTCCGGCACCTTTCCATGGTCCCCAGTTGATAGAGATTACTTTTCCTTTTAATCTTTTGTTTAAAGCATTGGCGTAATCATCCAGTACGCTGTTGGCTGCAGCATAATCCGTCTGGCCTTTATTACCGTATACGGATGCAATACTTGAGAACAATACTACAAACTGACAGTCTGAACGAAGCTGTTCTGCCAATACACGAAGTGGTTTCACTTTGGTATCAAATACACGTCCGAATGAGCTTGTGGTCTTTTGTTTGAATAATTTATCTTCTAAAAGACCTGCTCCATGAATGACTCCATCCAGACGGTTGTATTTCTCATAAATACTGCTGATCAGACTGCTTAAACCTTCTTCGTCACAAAGATCTAATGATTGGTAAATGATGGTATTTCCAAGAGCTTCCATATCACGGATCGTGCGCAGGATCTGATTGTTTTTGAAAATCTTTGTCGTTTCTTTTTCTATTTCTGCAGGAGAAGTGAATTGACCTGACTTGATTAATAAACCTCTGATTTCTTCTTTGGTTTTCATGCCTTCAAAGTCTTTAGCAGAAATCTCATTTCTTGGGTCTGCTGATCTTCCTACCAGAATATAGGTACAAGGATAGGCCTGAGACATGTGTTTTACCAGTTCGGCAGTGATTCCCTGCGCGCCTCCCAATACCAGTACCACAGATTTTTGATCTAACTGGATATGGGCTTCATGTAAGCTTGTAGATAATGGGGAAGGTATGATGTCTACTTTATGTCTCTGATCATTTTTATAAATAACTTCAGCAGGTTTATCGTTGGTAAGGATTTCTTTTAAAGTAATTTCAGCAATCTGATCTACTTCCTGAGGGGTGCTCAGGCTGATGAGTCTACAAGTTGTATTATCAAATTCTCTTGCCAGACTTTTGAAAAGTCCCGGATATCCCTGGTGGTGGCGTAATATGCTTGCATCTGTAATTTCCTGAAGGTGTGCAGGAATATCTGAGATCAGGTATACCCATTTTGCTTTATCAAAATCCAGTTTCTTGATCAGATCTACATGATCGATAATACTTGGTTTGTCAGCCGCAGAGAATAAATCCAGCATAATTAATCCGTCAATATGGGAAAGATCTTTTTCAGTATCTACTAATTCTACGATAGCTCCGTGTTTTTCCAACGCTTCTTTTATTGCTGAGGTTTGCTTGCTGTCATCCTGTGTAATGGCAAAACGTTTTCCTTGTAATACTTCTGTATTTTGCATTTTAGAAGAATCAGTTGGAGTAATATCAAAACGAAGACGTGAAAGTACATTTTGTGTTGGGTCTACAATATTTTCTTCTTTCGCTTCCTGAGTGGTTTCGTTGGTTTCACCATTCATTTCGTTGATCCAGCTCGCCAGACCGCGAAGGGTTTTAATGGCAGCAAGTTTTTCCATAACATCATCTGCCTGTTCAAGGTTTTGACCAAATCCGATCTTGGTTTTAAGATCGCCGATGATTTCCATACGTTTGATGGAATCTATACTTAAATCCGCTTCCAGATCAAGGTCAAGGCCTAACATTTCTTTTGGATAACCTGTTTTTTCACTTACGATATTCAAAATGGCATTTTGAAGATCTTCAAGTGAGAATGCCGGTTGATTTTGTGATTTTGAAACTGTTGGTTCAGTTGCGGATCCGTTTTTTTCAGGTACAGCAGTCGATTCAGCTCCAGAAAATTCAGTAAGCCATGAAACTAATCCGCTTAACGTTTTTATTCCTGCAAGCTGTTCCATAACGGTGTCTTCATTAGCATTTCCGTTACCCAAACTTCCCAGTTCGTTACGAAGTGTTCCGATGATTTCTACTCTTTTAATAGAGTCGATACTTAAATCTGCTTCCAGGTCCAATTCCATACCTAACATTTCCTGAGGGTATCCTGTTTTATCACTTACCACCTGTAGTAATAAGGATTTGATATCTCTTGAAGGAGCTTGTTTTACAGCAGCTACAGCTACAGGTCTTTCCTGCTGAACAGGTTGAACCGTAATGGCAGATACAGGTTGATGTGCAGCAACTGGTGCTGGTGAATGGTATACAGGAGCAGGGAATGCCTGAGGATTCTGTCCCATAAAGGAAAGCATCACATCACGCTGTGCCTGTATCATTAATTTCATGCTGTTCAAATATTCCTGCAACATGCGTTCAGCAGTAGACTGAGCTTCCGTTGCGGGTCACTGTGGGTTATGAGTAAAGTTGTTCATGGGACTAGGCTTTATAAGTGGTAAA
>CBFQYI010000078.1:0-12643 GCA_965720825.1 uncultured Chryseobacterium sp.
GGATGATAGAGAATTCGTTGCTGTTTTCTTTGTGAATCAGGATTGATTTCACACCAGCATCAAGAATAAGATCTAAGTGTTCTTTTTCAAGAATAGTTTCTCTATCCAAGATGATTTCGTTTCTTTCGATAGAAACTACCTCACCTGTATCTTCGTCTACGAAGTCTTCGAACCAAGTGTTCAATACTCTCGCAGCCAATGTTCTCCCTTCCACTTTTTTAAGGGCAGCTTTAGAAACTTTCACTTCTTCAGCAAGGTCAAAGATCTGAAGGATATCCTTGTCAGATTCATAACCGATCGCTCTTAATAGAGTTGTTAATGGTAATTTTTTCTTACGGTCGATATACGCGTACATTACGCTGTTGATATCTGTTGTAAATTCCATCCAAGATCCTTTGAAAGGAATAATTCTTGAATAATATAATTTGGTCCCGTTCGCGTGGTAAGTCTGTCCGAAGAATACACCAGGTGAACGGTGAAGCTGCGTAACAATAACTCTTTCAGCACCGTTGATGATGAAAGAACCACTTGGCGTCATATAAGGAACCGGACCTAAGTATACGTCCTGAACCACTGTTTGGAAATCTTCGTGTTCCGGGTCAGTACAATACAATTTAAGTCTAGCTTTTAGAGGAACTGAATAAGTAAGTCCTCTTTCCACACACTCATCAATTGAATAACGTGGAGAATCTACCAGATAGTCTAAGAATTCTAATACGAATTGGTTTCTTGAATCCGTAATTGGGAAATTCTCTTGGAAAGTCTTGTAAAGAGCTTCTGTCTTTCTGGCTTCAGGAAGTGTATCAAGCTGGAAAAATTCTCTGAAAGACTCAATTTGGATATCCAAAAAGTCTGGAGTGATGATTTTTCCTTTCGCTGATGAGAAATTAATTCTCGGATTTCCTTGAGTTGTTGATTTTGTTTTACTCATAAAACTTTTAAGAAAGGGTTAAAAAATATTTTGATTCATTAAAAAATATCAGAAAAGAACAAGAAACAAGTTAAAAGTAAAAGGTAAAAGTGTTTTTGGCGCTCACAAAGGACCTTAAGCTCTTTTAAACTTTGTACGTGGTTCTTTCTAACTGCAACGCTGGTATATCTTTTCACAGCGTAATGCAAAATATTTTTATTACTTTTGAGGCAGTATTACCGCAGTATTTATATACACGAAATCCCTTCCATGTTTTACACAATGAAAGAGTTGATTTTCAGTATTTTATAAATTTACAAACAATTTTTCGCGCCAAAAGAAGGGCAAAGATACAAAAAGTTATCCACAATAACAAATAAAACCTCTCATTTTGAGACTCTTAAAACAAGAGAGGCTGCCCAAATATGAGCAACCCCTCCACAACACAAGCTAATCCTATGATTATTTCACAATAACCCTATAAGATTTTATTTTTGATTTAGTTTCTATTTTAATAATATACACTCCTGTAGGAAGTGAAGAAGTATCAATACCTGTATGGGCATTAAAATGATCTGTCTTAACAACCTGTCCCTGTGCAGAGAACAAAGTATACACTCCTTCTTCCTCTGATATAATTCTAAGGTTTTCTCCTGCTTTTACAGGATTCGGATATACTTTTACATCATTTGCTGCTTCGATAATTTCTGCGGAAGTAGCTTTTGCCGCATTAGATGCATTTTTCAATAATGAAGCATAAGGTGAAAGCGGGGAATCCGGAGAACCTCTTTTTACAAGATCCTTATCTACTACAGCCTGAATTCCGTCTTTATCTTTATCATTAATGGTAGAAATGAATCCTCCTCCTAATGTATCAAGATTTGCTTTTCCGATCTTATAAAGGTCAGGTTCTGAACCATCGGAAGTTATATCCAGAAAGTCTGGTTTATCATCTCCGTCTGTATTTTTGATTGGATATTTCAATACGCCTGAATCAGGTGAAGTTTCCAGAATATCTGCAATTCCGTTTTTACCTACCGGAACATTCACATCAATGATACCGTTATGGTCAGAATCAATCTGATTGATGACAGAGTTCGGAATTCCAGATTCAAATAAATCCAGGATACCGTCATTATCAGAATCAAGATCAAGATAGTTATGAACAGAATCTCCCAATACAGGTGTTAAAAGAATATCTCCTTCGTTATCATCATCCTGAAACTTGCCGTTTTTATCAAAGTCTTCTACTGCATCCAGAATTCCGTCGTTATCAGAATCCAGATCACAGGCATCTACAATTCCGTCACCATCTGTATCGAGTGCAGGAGATTTGTCATTTACAGCCGTACATCCTTCCGCACAGTCAGGAATTCCGTTTCCGTTATTATCTATGCTGTCATCTCCTCCCTGGCATTGATCAAAGCAGTTCGGTACACCGTCATTATCATCATCTCTGCTTGCAAAAGCATTGTAGATATAATAGTTTTGAGGAATACGAATAGCCGTTCCGCTGTTGAAAGTGATTTTAATACGGTTAAAAGGTTTTGTTGATTTCCCTCCAACATAGAATTTATTAGAATTTGTTGTGAAGAAATTTCCACTGATAAGACTTCCTGAACTCGTAAAAGTATCTGTCAAAGTATTTCCGTTGTACAATGTCACAGTGATATTTTCCAGAACACTTACTCCAAGAAGGTTTCCTGCTTTTTCTACCGTAAATCCGGCCATTGTATTGGCAGGAAGCACCGCATTAGTTCCTACCGTAGCAAACGCTGAGAAAAGGCTGAAAATAGAGGCAGCCGGAACAGTAGCCGTGGCATAATTGGAAGGATTATTATCTACAATCGCTTCAGGACTGGTCATTTTAGCTAAAATAAGGCCAAGGAATCCTGGTCCGGAAGTCCATGGAGTACCAGTAACTAAATTTCCCGGTACTGCAGAACCACTGGTCTGGATTTTATCATCACAATCACAAGTAACAGGTTCTTCGAAGGCATAGTATACTTTCAGAGCTCCCAAATTAAATCCTACCGTTTGGGTAACTTTTAATCTTACTTCATTGAAAGGTTTAGTAGTCGTTAAGGTAACTTTTTGTTTTCCTGAGCCATACCCTAATACTTTGATATTAATTAAGCCTCCTCCATCGGACAACTGTTTTGAATCCTGAAGCTGGCCAAAAAGATAAGTTTCTATGGTAATATTTTTTAAAAACTCTGCACTTAACAGTTTACCCTGATCATCCGGTTCTATGACAAAACCTGTTCTATTTCCTGCAGGGTATGTCTGGTTTTTGTCTAAAACACCTACTGAATAAGAGCCTAATAATCCGATTGGAAGAACGATTGATCCGTAAGAATTTTTGTTTCCGTCTCCGATTCTTTCTTTATTCTGAACATAGGAAAGTGGAGCCAGAAAACTGCTGCTTCCTGATACATTTCCATCCACACCGCTTCCCGCAATGATATCATCACAAATACCATTGTTATCCGTAGGCACTTTTGTCGGATCAAATGCAAATGCATAATACACATTCATTGCACTGAATATGGAAAGAACATTGGTCTGATATAACCTTACTTCATCAAATTCTTTTGAAGTTTTGAAATGAAGAAATATTCTGTTTTTACTTCCCCCGAATGCAGGTACTGACAAAAGCGTACTGCTGGTAGTTGTTTCCTGAAGAACCCCATTTTTATAAGTACTGATTCTTAAAGAGCTCAAAAGATCTACTGTGATAAAACTTGTTCCAAGATCTACATTGAAACCGGTAATATATCCTGCAGGATAAGTTGTATTTTTATTTTTTACAGAGATTCCGTTTCCACTTAAAAGAGAAGCGAAATTACCCATACTTACACTATTATCAAGACTGGCATCCACTACGGGATTCATACTTCCGTTATAACAGGCAAGACATACCCCTGAATTGTTGACAGGTTTTGCCTCTACACCCATTCCACGGATTGGTTCATAGCCCTGCTGTGCCAATACTCCTGCAGACATCATCAATGTCATGAGCAGCGCAGCTAACTTTCCGAATAATTTTCTGGTCATTTTTTATTTTTTTAAGGTTTGTGTTTTTATTGAATTAGTAAAGCGCCTTCCAGTTGGAACCATTACAGCCTTCATGAACTTTAGCGGTTGTATTATATCGGATTGCGCCTTCTTCAGCTGCTGTACATGCTGCATTGGCACCGGAAGCAATTCCTTTCATCTGAAGAGCTGCCCCTGTAGAAGTAGCTGCAGTAGGAGCCATATTAATTCCCAGTATAGTATCTGTTCCGTTTCCTTTATTGAAGAAAACATGTTCTTTATTGGCATAAACCATTTGTCCCGCAGCTGCCTGACCTGAAAATCCTATAGCAAAAGCTTCCGTACCCGTCGCTGTATTTGCCGAACCAACCGCTACATTGTTTAATGAAGTGGTATTTCCGCTCCCAATGGCAATTCCGCCACTGTTTGTGTGATTGTTTCCAATGGTTAGCCCTGTGAGTCCTGTTACTGTATTCAGATTTCCAAAGACAAGGTTATTAGCGCCTGTAGCTGTATTGTTATTTCCTATTACTTTAGCTCCATTATTGGCTGCATTGTTTAATCCAATGGCTACAGCCGGAAAATTTCCTTGTGCAGAAACGATATTATCTTTTCCCAGCGCAATATTGGAGGAAGTACTGTTTGCAAGGGTATTGTTTGATCCCCATGTCAATGAAGCATAAGGACCTGATGTGGAATTAGAATTTCCTCCCTGCAAGGTTCCATTAATATACAGGATTCCTTTTACATTTTTCTGAGTTGCCAAAACTAAGTTCTGACTGTCATTAGTTCCCAGGTAATTTCCAGTTCCAATATCTGTTCCTAAGGTTGCAGTAGATGCTGTTGTGCCGGCATTCCCTACTGTTCGCCAGCTACCAGTTAAGTTTCCCCATTTAGTACCATCAAAATAATAGTAGCCTGGTGAAACAACATCCACAGTTTGTCCTGTAGGTGTAGTCTCAGCTATTGTAACATATACTATTGCTCCGGTTTGGGCTGTAGTATAGTTTTTAGCTTTCAATTGTATTCCTGTGAGCCTTGGGGCAATCACGCCGTCGAGTTTGCCCGGATTAGAAGGTGATCCTACAATATCAAAAGTTGCCTGCGGTTGATTAATATTAATCCCTACCTGAGCGAATATTGGTAAACTTATTGATAACAGAGCGATGGTTAATAATTTGTTTTTCATTTCTAATGATGTTTTCTGTTTTTATGTAAATGTGTTTTTTTTAAGAAGACAATTCCCAGGCATTTTCATCTAAATCATAAATGAAATAATAGCTTATACTGTAAGAAGGCGCTAAAAATTGTAAGAAATGTTATAGAATAAGGGAAAGAATAGGTTTATCAGGAATTTTGATGATAAATTTAAAACCGTCAACCAATTTAATGGAATTACTATAAAACTTTTTAACGTCTTTAAATATCAGAGCAACGTTCTCCCTATACTGACGGTACGAATAGCTCCATTTATTTGATATGGCTACAAGTTTTATAGGATTAAAGAAAGGGAGATGAGATTGGAAATTTTTGTTATAGAATACATGAGTTCCCTTTTGATCAGCAGGAAGTCTGCTGGCAACAGCCCGGTCATTTTTTGTTTCAGAACACAGATGAACAGAAACATCCGCTAAGCAACTCTGCAGATTATTTTTAATATCCGTACAATATGACAACCCGGGTGTTGTTCTCATTACAGATATCAACTTAGTGTTTAGTTTTCCTACAGCTGCCAGAAGCAACAAAAGTGTAATCTTATGGCCGTAGGAAAGAAAATAATTTCTATCCAATTATATTGTGTTTTTTTTCGATACAAATATAATATTTTTTCAACTAAAACAATATTTTATTAATAAAAATTCACGCAAAATAAGCAATAAACAAAATACTATTAAAATATTATGTTAATTATTAAATAATATTCAATCGTAAAAAGATATATTGAAATTAGAAATAATAATATTAAAATACGATTACAAAATAAAAATCACATTTACAAAGACTTACATACAAAAAAAGCCCGGGCAAATGCCCGGGCTTCTATATTTATAATAAAATTGAAATTATTTCAATTCTACTTCAGCACCAGCTTCTTCTAATTGCTTCTTAAGAGCTTCAGCCTCGTCTTTAGAAACACCTTGCTTAATTGCAGCAGGAGCTCCGTCTACGATATCTTTAGCTTCTTTAAGACCAGCACCAGTTAAATCTTTTACTAATTTAACGATAGCTAATTTAGAAGCACCTGCAGACTTAAGAATTACGTCGAATTCAGTCTTTTCTTCAGCAGCTTCACCAGCAGGACCAGCCATTACTACTGCAGCAGCAGCAGGCTCAATTCCGTACTCATCCTTAAGGATAGCAGCTAATTCGTTTACGTCTTTTACAGTTAGGTTTACTAGCGTTTCAGCTAAATTTTTTAAATCTGACATTGTTGTAATGTTTTTGTTGATTATTTATTTAATTTTTTGAGTGTAATTATTCAGCACTTGTTTCTTCAGTGCTTTCTGCAGCAGCTTCTGGAGCTTCAGCAGCAGGAGTTTCTTCTACTACAGGAGCAGCTTCTTCAGCTTGAGCTTCTACAGTTTCAGATTTGTTTTGAAGAGCAGAAACAACTCTCTGGATTGGAGACTGAAGTAATCCGATGATTTCACCGATCATTTCTTCTCTAGACTTGATGTTAGCCAACATGTCTAGGTTGTTGTCACCAACGTAGAAAGTTTCTTGAACAAAAGCAGACTTTAAAGCTGGCTTCTCTTCTTTCTTTCTGAATCCTTGGATCAATTTCGCAGGAGCGTTTGCTGTTTCAGCAATCATTAACGCTGAGTTTCCTTTGAAAGATGGGAACATTTCAGAGTAATCTACTCCATCAATTTGCTCCATTGCTTTTTGTAAAAGTGTATTTTTTACAACTTTCACTTTGATATTTTGCTTGAAAGCCTGTCTTCTGAAATCTGAAGATTTACCAGCGTTCAAACCTTCTAAATCTGCTACGTATACTACTTTTGCATCCTGAAGCAAATCTTTGATCTCTTGTATTGCTACAACTTTTTGGTCTTTTGTCATTGTTTAGGATTATAATTAGTTAACAGATTTTGTATCAACAGCAATTCCAGGACTCATTGTAGAAGATAAATAAATGCTCTTTACATAAGTTCCTTTAGCAGCAGTTGGTTTCAACTTGATCAATGTCGAGATTAATTCCTGAGCATTTTCTTTGATCTTAGCAGCATCGAAAGATACTTTACCAATACCTGCATGGATAATACCATACTTGTCTACTTTGAAATCAATTTTACCTGCTTTAACTTCAGTTACTGCTTTACCAATTTCCATTGTAACAGTTCCTGATTTAGGGTTTGGCATTAAACCTCTTGGACCTAATACTCTACCTAATGGACCTAATTTACCCATTACAGCTGGCATAGTAACGATAACGTCAACATCTGTCCAACCTTCTTTGATTTTTTGTAAATATTCGTCAAGACCTACATAGTCAGCACCAGCAGCTTTAGCTTCTGCTTCTTTATCTGGAGTTACAAGAGCTAATACTTTAACATCTTTACCAGTACCGTGAGGAAGAGATACAACACCTCTTACCATTTGGTTTGCTTTTCTAGGGTCTACACCTAATCTTACAGCGATATCTACTGAAGCATCAAACTTTGTAGTGTTCACTTCTTTTACAAGAGCTGAACCTTCTTCAAGGTTATAGATTCTTCCTTTTTCTACTTTGCTTAAAGCTTCCTTTTGCTTTTTAGTTAGTTTTGCCATTTCTTTAAGTTTTAAGCGTTAGTTGGTTTAGTTCCTGTTACTCTTAATCCCATAGATCTAGCAGTACCTGCAACCATAGAAAGAGCAGAGTCCATTGTAAAACAGTTAAGATCCGCCATTTTATCTTCAGCGATTTTCTTTACTTGTTCCCAAGTTACAGAACCTACTTTGTTTCTGTTTGGTTCACCAGAACCTCCCTTGATCTTAGCTGCATCCATTAACTGGATTGCTGCAGGTGGAGTTTTAATAACGAATTCAAAAGATTTGTCTTCGTATACTGTAATTACTACAGGTAAAACTTGCCCTGGCTTATCTTGGGTTCTTCCGTTAAATTGCTTACAAAACTCCATGATGTTCACACCTGCAGAACCCAATGCTGGACCTACTGGTGGAGAAGGGTTAGCTGCGCCACCTTTCACCTGAAGCTTTACCATTTTAAAGACTTTCTTAGCCATTGTTTGTTTTTTAAATTTGAATAATTAATGAGTTTGGAAGCATTTATTATTCAGTAGGTTATGCACTCACATAACAATAAACCTACTTTTTGGACTGCAAAAGTATAAAATATTTTTGAAATAGCAAACGGAAATTGCTGATTTTTAAAAAGTTTTAGAAAAATAAATCTTTGCTCATTATTGTATAATTTAAAATACAGCCAGAAAAATAAAAAACGGTTATTTGCATTAAATAACCGTTTTAAAATATTTTTAAAAGGAAAGACTGATTAAAAACCGGAAGGTTTATTAATTGTTTTTGTAGAACCGTCATTTCCTCCAAGATCATCATTGATGTCGCTTATATTTTGTTTTTCAATCAATCTTCTGTAGGCCATCAGGTAAAGATCAACCGTAAAGTTGTTATAAGTTCTTGATGGTGTAGTGGTATTGGTAGCAATCATTCTGCTATCTGTAAATCTTGCTCTTACGTGCCATGTTCCGTTACTTTTGAAGGCTACTACATCCGGTGATCCCTGTTTATTGTCATTCACACCATTGTCTCCGTAATCAAGCATTACGCTGGTATTTCCATCATTCAGCTTAAATGAATAGTTGTGAAGTATAACCAAAAAATTGGTGGCATCAATTTTAGTATCATAATCCGTAATTCCTGTCCCAGGTACGCCTGTAAGAGTAAGCTTAAGGTAATTGAACAATCCGCTGCTTTCCAGAGCCGGATCATACAATTGCAAAGCATTCTGTGACGTTGCTAAAAAGCTACCTCCTGTCATGGTAGGTTCTCCCGGATTTCTTAAGTACAGAGAATTCGTATATGTTTTTCCATTAACATCAAGTGTTTCTGTAGGATTAGCTGTATTCACCCCTACTTTTCCTTTCTGGGCATTCAAAAACAACCCAAGGCACATGATTATTGTGATATAAATTTTTCTTTTCATAGTTTTTTTATTGAAGCCCTAAAGGCGTATTGGTTGATACTCCCGAATATCCCGGTGAAGCAGATGCTGAAACAGAACCATTAAAAGTTCCCCAGTCTTTCACTAATGATCTTTCGAAGACATTTAAGGTAAGTGTCCAGGTTCCATTAATGGAGGAAACAGTTCCCGCTCCTTTAAAAGCTAAATTAATAGCATGGTATTTTTTTCCTGCGCTGGTTACCTGTGTAATTTCAGTTGCGTAGGAACCATAGGATTTTGGGTTGGTGGTAGTATTTGCTGCCGAAACCGCTCCTGTAAAAATAGCACCTGTAATAGCCACAACATATTTACTCGCATCTAATCCTGTATTGAGATTCACCACTTCATCCTGTCTTACATTTTTCAATACAACATTATACATATTTACAGGTGCTACATTACGGAGCGATATATCCAGCAGCTTTACCTTACCTACCGGTGAAGAATCTTTTGATCGGGTAAGAAGAAGATAATTTCCTCCTGCCTTTGTATTTTCAGTATCTATTAAATAGGATTCTACTAATGTTTCCCCTTCGACATCCAATGTTCCTTTAGGCGTTGTAGTATTGATTCCTACTTGTGCATTTATGCTTAAAGCAGCAAAACCCGTGAAGAGTATCGCAATAATTTTTTTCATAGAGTTTATGTTTTTATTGAATTAATGGAGCTGTTGCAGCACCAGTAGCTGCCCCACTAAGGCTTTGTGTTGAATTAAAATCTTTGGCATATGATCTGTCAAACACCAATAAGTTCAGTGTCCAGACACCTGTAGGGAGAGAATTATCTGGGGCAAATCCCTGGTAATCTGCCTTAAGCTTCCATGTTCCTCCTGAAGAGTAGGCAAAAATCTGAGGCATTGGTGTAAGCCAGTCTGCTGAATACGTTCTTGTAGGCTGTGTAAATCCAAAAGAAGAGATTACCACCAAAAACTTGCTGGAATTAATCTTTGTGTCAAATTGATTTACCCAATCCTTGTCTGTAGGATCACAGGTAATCTTGAACTGAATAAGATTAATAGGCGCCGGTGAATTAGGTACAAAAGAATCATTGTACGCTGTAATTTTGTTTTCCGGAGCCGGAGACTTAATAATGAAAGTGTAATTCTCGTCCGCTTTCAATTTCTCCAGAGGTTGCTTGAAAACAATTCCTGATGTCTTCATTGTACCATTCACGGTAAGCTCCTTTTCCGGTGTCGCAGTATTGATACCAACCTGCGCACTCATGAGTACGGATGTACCCACCAGAGTGATCATCGAAATAATTCTTGTCATTGGGTTATGTGTTTATATAAGACTTGTGTTTTGTTTAGCTAATCCGGATTTTATATTTATTTAAATAACATATATTGCTCATACCTCTGTAACCAGGGTATGAAATAAAAAAATATAAAATTTTGTGGATTAGTTAACAGCTTGGTTGCAAGAAGTATGCCATCTGAAGGTGAATTAACCAATTAAAAAAAACTCAATACTTAAAAAGAAAAAATGATCACTTTATGGTGATATTTAAATTAAAGCAAAGTACACTATAGAAGTAACCAACAGAGGTGTGAAATTTGAAAATCAACAAAATAATATTAATAAACTTAAAAAAACTCTAACAATAGGGAAAAAATATAAAAACTAAGTTTCAATATTTCATTATGAATTAATAGGATTGTGGAAATATTTATTAAAAAATGAATAGGAAATTCATCACCAGAATTTACATTTGAAAAGTATATATAAGAAAAAAGACCGCTTTAAAAGCAGTCTTTTTATATTTTATAAGTAATGTATTATACTTTTTCTACTTGCATGTAGCTTAATTCCATTGGAGTTTTTCTACCGAAGATCAATACAGAAACTTCAATTTTCTTTTTGTCTTCAAGAATCTTCTCAACTGTACCATTGAATCCGTTGAAAGGTCCATCGATTACTTTAACGTTTTCACCTACTACATAAGGAATTTCAACATCGCTTGCGAATTCTGAAAGTTCATCCATTCTTCCAAGCATTCTGTTTACCTCTGATTTTCTCATTGGAACAGGATCTCCTCCTTTTGTTAAACTTAAGAAAGATATAACTCCAGGGATATTTTTAATAACGTGAGGAATCTCTCCCATCAGGTCAGCTTCAATCATCAAGTAGCCAGGATAGTAAGGTCTCTCTTTAGGAACTTTTTTACCGTTTCTAATTTGGATAACCTTTTCCATAGGAATAACCACTTGAGTAACGTACTGCTCAAATCCTAGACGTTTGATTTCTGTCTCAATATAGTTTTTCACTTTATTTTCCTGTCCGCTGATTGCTTTCAGCACATACCATTTCAATTCGCTCATTATGGAAAATACTTAATTATTAATTGAACAAGTTGATTAGCATTCCTATTATGTTGCTGATTGCTTTTGAAAACAATTCATCAACTCCAAAGGTAAATAAAGCCAGAATAACTGTCGCAATAGTCACTACAATTGTAGAAGACTGAAGGTCAGCCCATTTTGGCCATTCAACTTTATGTCTGAATTCGTTATAAGAACCTTTTAAAAAATCGACAAATGAACTCATAATTTATATTTGCACGGGCACAAGGATTCGAACCCTGATCAACGGTTTTGGAGACCGGTATCCTACCATTGGACGATGCCCGTAGTTAAAAAAGCTCCGTAAAGAGTGTTCCTTACGGAAGCTTTTTATATTGTTTTAGATGTAAATTAGTCGATGATTTCAGTTACCTGACCTGCACCTACTGTTCTACCACCTTCTCTGATTGCGAATCTAAGACCCTCGTTAAGAGCGATTGGCTGAAGTAATTCAACAGTGATTGTTAAGTTATCACCAGGCATTACCATTTCTACACCTTCTGGTAAGAAGATCTCACCTGTAACGTCAGTAGTTCTTACGTAGAACTGAGGACGGTACTTGTTGTGGAATGGAGTGTAACGTCCACCTTCTTCTTTAGAAAGGATATAAACCTCAGCTTTGAATTTTTTGTGTGGCTTAACTGAATCTTTCTTAGCGATAACCATACCTCTCTTGATGTCAGTTTTTTCAATACCTCTCAACAATAGACCTACGTTATCACCAGCTTCACCTCTGTCTAGGATTTTTCTGAACATCTCAACTCCTGTAATAGTAGAAGTTAATTTCTCATCACCCATACCTACGATATCAACTGGATCACCAGTGTTGATAACACCAGCCTCGATTCTACCAGTTGCTACAGTACCTCTACCTGTAATAGAGAATACGTCTTCGATTGGCATCAAGAATGGCTTATCCTGATCTCTAACAGGCTGCTCGATCCAAGTATCAACTGCATCCATTAATTCTTCAACAGTCTTAACCCACTTCTCGTCTCCGTTAAGAGCACCAAGAGCAGATCCCTGGATTACTGGAGAGTTATCTCCGTCATATTCGTAAGTAGATAATAAATCTCTAAGTTCAAGTTCAACAAGCTCTAAAAGCTCAGCATCATCCACCATATCAACTTTGTTCATGAAAACAACGATTCTTGGTACGTTTACCTGACGGCAA
>CBFQYI010000079.1:0-12597 GCA_965720825.1 uncultured Chryseobacterium sp.
GTGGCATGTAGCCATTGATCACATTCATCTCAGATATAAATAAGGCAAAAAAATTAGCCCTCGTCTATCTTGAAAAATGTAAGCAAACCAGAGAGTCTGTTCATGAGGATAAAAATGGAGTTTTTATCATCACCAACCTTACAGGCATACAAAAGGAAATCCTGTATCAACAGACAAAACTACCTTCTTATATTTCAGATAAAAAAGCTCCTCAAGTTCTGGATATCAAGTCTAGCTTGTTCAAAAAAGTAATGAACTTTACAGGAATTCTGGGATACTATAATCCTTTTACTGCTGAAGCTCAATATAACGGTGAATTACCTCATACATTCATCCCCTTTACAACGGCTCACGAAAGTTCTCATCAGCTGGGTTTCGCCAGAGAGCAGGAAGCTAATTTCGTGGGGTATTTAATAGGTATTCATTCCGGTAATCAGGAGTTGAGATACAGTACTGAATTTTTTACTTTAAAAAGTCTTTTAAGATTTATCGTGGAGGAAGATCCACAGTTTGTAAAGAATATTCTTCATCAGTACTCTCCAGCTATGAAAAGGGACCGTGCTTATGAAAAAAGTTTTGTTTTTCAGCATCAGGGATGGCTGGATGACTTCTTTGGATTCACCAATAACCTGTTTCTGAAAAGCAATCAACAAGAAGGTTCAGTCACCTATTCTTACTTTATTGATCTGCTCTTAAATTATGAATCATAAATAAAAAAAGAATCGTATCAGGCGATACGATTCTAAAAACACAAATGATGAAAAAAAATTTATTACCTTGACTTGTTCCCTCATTCAAGGCGATGTAAAAGTACGACATATTTTATAAATACAAAAACATTTCTATCCTTTTTTAAAACTTTATGAAAACTTTATGATTTTTTAAGTTTTTTTGAGTTCACACCACGTTGTCACAAATCATACAAAACAGCGACATCCAACAGCCAAAACAATGATAAAAGCCATATAAGTTATGAAAAACCCAAAAATCCAAACATTTATTTAGATAGAAAGCATTTCAATTTCGTCCTGTTTTTACTATTTTAAAAATTGGAGTTATCTATTCTATTTTATAAGATATTTCTAACATTTCAAATTCAAAAATTTAGAATATATAAATCATTCTTCTAACAATTATTAATTCTGTTCTTTAAATTAAAAACGAGGGAATTTTACCTTCACGGGAAGTTAAATATATGCTTCACCCTGAAAACGTTCAAACACCAGATTGTTGAAATGAAAACTTTTCTCTTCAAAAGAGAATCTATTATTAGTATTAATACCATACTGCATCGTAAAGCTTTAAATACAATAAAATACTGAGGATCAAATAAAATTCACCAACACCCATTTATATCTCACTAATAAAGGAAATTTTTTTTTGTATATTTAAAACATCTGTGTATTTTAGATAAAAATATTAATATGATTTTTGACAAACTAATTAACCATCTAAAACTCGATAAACAGGAATTTATTTTCCAGTTCAACTCCCATCCCAATTACCCGTCTGCACTGGCATTTAGTGATACTCTGAACTTTATGGGAGTAAAAAATGATGCTTACGAACTCGATAAAGAATATTGGGATGAACTTCCGGAAGAATTTATTGCCATTGTTGAGAATTCATTTTCCCTGGTAAAAAAATCAGGAAGTAATTATTCCGTATATTCAGAAAAAGCAAAGACTTTAGGTAAAGAAGAACTTTATAATAAATCAACAGATTTTGTACTTCTGTTTGAGAAAACAGAAAACGCAGAAAGTAAACTGGCTTTCAATTTCAAACCGGTTCTTTATATCATTTTTGCTGCCGTTATTGCTTATTCTTTTATTAGCCAAACCATTTACGAAGCTATATTCAATATTCTTTCATTAGCAGGAGTTTATATTTCCCTGGAAATTTTCAACCAGAAATTCGGGAATACTTCTACTGTCATCGGAAGTATATGTGGAGGTGGAGGCGCTGCAGCAAGTCAGACCACCAACTCATGTGATAAGATTATCAAACAGGATAAAACCAGTATTCTGGGATTAAAATTCGCAGATTTTTCTCTGATTTATTTTGCAGGACTTGCTATACTAGGACTGTTCTTACCCGCTACAGCTTATATCGTAAAAGGTTTTACATTCGTTTCTGTACTTGCCATCGGGTATTCTCTGTACATCCAGGCATTTGTAGAAAAAACGTTTTGCAGAGTATGTCTTTTGATTATTTCAATCCTGGCAGGACAAATTGTAATAGGCAGTTTATTTTTTGAGAATCTGTCTTTCAGTGTGGGAACTCTTTTATTGACTGTCATTCTTTGGGCTCTTGTATTTTCTGCAGTTATTTATTTCAACACTCTTCTTGAGCAAAAAGAAGCTCTTCAGAAATCGAATGCAAAAAATCTTCGCTTCAAAAGAAACTATGAGCTTTTCAAAAACCAAATGGAACAAAATCCAAAAATAGAATTCCAGGATACCGAAACTTTTGCTGTTGGAAAAAGAGATGCTAAACTTCGTATTTCTATCGTTTCCAATCCATATTGTGGTTTCTGTAAAGATGCACATAAACTTGTTGAAGGACTTTTGGAAAAATATCCGGAGAATATTTCATTACAGATGAGATTCAATTACAGCCCGGACAGAGCTCCTGAAAAATACACTCAGCTTATTTCAGATTTAACTTATATCTACCATAACAAACCTGAAAAAGAATTTTTACATGCTGTAGAAGAATGGTTTGAAACTAAGGATGAAAGCAAAATCAATGCACTTTCCGGAGGAAACGTAACCTCAGAAAATCTGAATCCATTAGTAGAAATGTCCATAGAAAACAGTAACGCAGGATTAAGCTTTACTCCTATCTTTATCATCAATGGATATCAGTTTCCAGACAAATATGATCGTGAAGATATTTCTTTCTTTATTGATGAATTAATAGAGGATGATGAGATCTAGCAAATAAATCTCATTCATTTAAAAATTTCACTATCTTAGGAAAAACAAAATAACCATCTGAAAAGATGTAAAAGAGTAGAAAAACGGTGACCAATGGGACTATTTCAAGTTTACCATTTCATTGAATTATAATTGAATTAAAGCAAAAATGTCGTCAATAAATGACGACATTTTATAATGAGTAGTAGTTTTGAAAAAAAAGTTTCCTTTTTATAAGCAACCAGATACCAAAGACTGCGGCCCTACATGCCTCAGAATTGTCAGTAAGTATTATGGTAAAAGTATATCCCTGCAGCAAATTCGTAACCTTTCCGAAACAACACGTGAAGGAAGCAGTCTTCTTGGCCTTAGTGATGCCGCAGAAAATCTTGGATTCCGATCAATGGGAGTTCAAATTGATTTCAATACCCTCACGGAAGAAGTTCCCTTCCCATGCGTTGCGCATTGGAATAAAAACCATTTCGTTGTTGTATACAAAATTGACAAAAACAACAAAGTATATATTTCAGATCCCAGCTATGGACTGATCACTTATACCAGAGAAGAATTCATCAAATCCTGGATTGGAGAAAATGCCAATGAGAATACAGAAGAAGGAATTGTCCTGATTCTTGAAACAACTCCAGCATTCTTCCAGACAGAGTTTGACGCTGAAGAAAGTAAAGCCAGCTTTACATTCTTGTCCAAATATCTTCTGAAGTATAAAACACTTGTTATACAATTGGCCATTGGGCTCTTAGGGGGAAGTTTACTTTCCCTGATATTCCCGTTTCTTACTCAAAGTATTGTAGACGTCGGGATCCAGAATCAGGATATTAATTTTATCTATGTAGTTCTACTTGCCCAAATTATGCTATTTCTGGGAAGAATGGGAATTGAGACAATCCGAAGCTGGATTCTTCTTCACCTTTCGGCAAGAATCAATATTTCGATTATCTCCGATTTCTTTATCAAATTGATGAAACTTCCGATAAGTTTCTTTGATACCAGAATGACAGGAGATATCATGCAAAGAATTAATGACCACCACAGAATTGAGCAGCTTCTTACAAGCTCCTCACTGAATACATTATTCTCTTTGGTCAACCTTATTATTTTCAGTATTGTATTATTATTTTACGATTACAGACTTTTCATCGTTTATCTTGTAGGAGCCGTATTATATATTGGCTGGATCAGTTTTTTCCTCAAAAAGAGAAAAGAGCTTGATTATAAAAGATTCTCACAGGTATCTCAGGAACAAAGTAAAGTAATTGAGCTTATCAACGGTATGCAGGAAATCAAAATGCATAATGCTGAAAAACAAAAACGCTGGGACTGGGAATTTCTACAGGTAAAACTTTTTAAGATCCGAATAAAATCTCTTTCATTAGAACAATGGCAGTCTGTTGGAGGAAACTTTATCAATCAGATGAAAGATATTCTGGTAAGTTTCCTTTCTGCAAAACTTGTTTTAAGTGGAAACCTTACTTTGGGGATGATGCTTTCTGTTCAGTACATTATTGGACAGTTAAACAGTCCGCTTCTTCAACTTATCGACTTTATCAAACAAACTCAGGATGCTAAAATTTCCCTTGAAAGGTTAGGAGAAATCCATGATAAAGATGATGAAGAAGATAAAAATGAACAGTATGCCACAGATGTTCCGAAGCAAGATATCGAAATCAAAGATATGTCATTCAGGTATATTGGTTCTGATGTTCCGGTTTTTGAAAACTTAAGCCTTACAATCCCTTATCAGCAGACCACAGCTATTGTGGGAGCCAGCGGAAGTGGAAAAACAACCTTATTGAAACTGTTGATGAAATTCTATGATCCGGACCAGGGTGAAATCAGAATCGGAAATACCAATATGAAAAATATATCTCCAAGATACTGGAGAGATCATTGTGGAGTTGTAATGCAGGAAGGCTATGTATTCAATGATACCATCGCCAATAATATTGCGGTTGGTGAAGATCATATAGATAAACAGAAACTGAGACGTGCTGTAGAGATAGCCAATATCAAAGATTTTATTGAAAGCCTTCCATTAAGCTATAATACAAAGATCGGGAATGAAGGAGTTGGTGTAAGTGGAGGTCAGAAACAGAGACTTTTTATAGCAAGAGCCGTTTACAAATCTCCTGAATACATTTTATTTGATGAAGCTACCTCTGCACTGGATGCCAATAATGAGAAAGTGATTATGGAAAATCTTGAACAGTTCTTTAAAGGTAAAACAGCAGTTGTGATTGCCCACAGACTTTCAACGGTAAGACATGCTGATAAAATC
This sequence comes from uncultured Chryseobacterium sp., assembly GCA_965720825.1. Taxonomy (GTDB): domain Bacteria; phylum Bacteroidota; class Bacteroidia; order Flavobacteriales; family Weeksellaceae; genus Chryseobacterium. Next base: position 5,215 of record CBFQYI010000079.1, read on the forward strand.
ATTGTACTGGATCAAGGAAAAGTAGTGGAAGAAGGAAGCCATGCCGACCTGGTAGATTTAAGAGGAGAATATTACAGACTTGTAAGAAATCAGCTTGAATTAGGCAGCTAATGGTATTTAGTAGAATTCGAAAAGCTTATTAAAGACTAATATTAATAATGAAAAATTTAAAATACCCTCTTGATGCAAATACTTCAGCACAGGAATGGGTATAATGGAAACTTTCCATTTATTTAAATTATATTCTCCTGAAATATTGGGGAAAATTTTACCTCAGAACAATGAAAGAAGACGTTTTAGACAATATTGAACTCCGCTCAGAAAGTGTACAGGATATTCTTACCCAGCCACCCCATTGGATGATCCGCTGGGGAAATACAGTGATATTTATTATCCTCCTGTTGATTCTCTTCATGAGTTACATAATAAAATATCCGGAATTTGTACCGGCTCCTATTATTGTAACTTCCCAGAATCCTCCTGAGAAAATAGAAGCACGAATCAGCTCCAAAATTGAAAAAATATTCATAAAAGACCATCAGGAAGTTAAAAAGAATGATGTTCTGATGGTGATGCAGTCTGCAGCTAATTATAAGGATATTTTAGAACTTAAAAAACTGGTAGACTCCATCACACCGGATAAATTATACACCTTCCCTATTGCCCAGGCTTCAAGATTTAAACTGGGTGAACTACAGGGTGAATATAACAGTTTCGCAAAAGCATTTCAGGATGAAGCTCTTTTTACAAGACTACAGCCTTATGCTCCTGAAAACCTGGCCGCCAATCAAAGCATTTCAGAATATAAAATAAGAATTGCTACTTTGAAACAGCAGAAGAACCTGGAATCTATAAAATATGATCTGACAAAGAAAAACTTCAACAGATCTCAGGAATTATTCAACCAAGGGGTTATTTCAGCCATGGAACTTGAAAATGAAAAGATCAAATACCTTCAGGCTCAGCAAAATCTTGAGAATATTAAAATCTCAATATCACAAATGGATGAAGCGATCTCCAATCTGAATAAGACCAAAAGCGGAACTGCCATTAATACAGAAAAGGACAGAATTACATATTCTTCACAAACCTTACAGCTTCTTGAACAGCTGCGAAAATCTTTAAAACAATGGGAACTGAACTATCTTGTTATCTCATCCACGGATGGTGTTGCCAGTTTCCAGCAGTTCTTTGGCGAGAATCAGTTTGTAAAGGTAGGTGAACCCATACTTTCTATTCTTCCTAAAAATAAAGAACAGTTAGTGGGCAGAATGTCTGTTCCTACAACGAATTCAGGAAAAATAACTCCTGGTGAGAAAGTACTGATTAAACTGGACAATTACCGATTCCAGGAATACGGTATCATTGAAGGAAAGGTACAAAACATCTCTCTGATTCCTGATGATAAAGGAAATTATTATGTAGATGTAATTTTACCAAAAGGATTAAAAACAAGCTACAACAAAACACTTACATTTGATAAAGAGCTTAGAGGCAGTGCAGAAATTGTAACACAGGATCTGCGACTGATTGAAAGATTCTTCTATCAAATCAGAAAGTTACTTGGATATCAGGTTTAATAAACCTTTTATTAAAAAACTAACCCCGTTTTACAAATTGTAAAACGGGGCTTTTATTATTTATTTTTAAAATTCCCAGTCGTCTGATAATGTTTTGCAGAAGTTCAATCAATCTCATTCGTTTAAATTGCCTATAACAGCCACAATCTACCTAAGTAAAGGGTTTTATCGCAAAAAATATGATCATTCAAAAAAAGGCAAGAAAACGACGAATATGAGGACAATCATAGCATTAGTTGATCATGAAAATTAACCGAACACTATAATGAAGCTGAAAAAGTATAATTATTCCCTTAATATTCCATCAGAAGAAAGAAATCGTTAAAAAACAAAATTCATTGGAAAGAATTAAAAGATAAAAGGACAATTCTTTTAAAAGTAAAAACCGCAATCATTAAATCAATGATTGCGGTTTATTGTAGCGAAGACGGGAATTGAACCCGTGACCTCAGGGTTATGAATCCTGCGCTCTAACCAACTGAGCTACCTCGCCGTTTTGGTGGTGCAAATATAGAAAATATTTCTTTACCTCCAAAATTATTTTAGCTTAAAATATTCTAAAACATCGCCAACATGATCTGGTTTGCTGATTATCTTATTGTTAGCATCCAAAATAAAATACGTCGGTGTTGCATGAATATTATATAAATCTGTGTAGCTACTGTTCCATCCTCTCAATTCTGAATCATTCACCCAAGGAAATGCTGCAATTTTTTGGGTATATGAATTCTTATCCACATCTAAAGACAGCCCTACAACCTGAATATTTTTTGATTTCAGATCATTATATTTTTCCAAAAGTTTTGGAAGTTCACTTTCACAGTGTGAGCATGTGGATGACCAGAACACCACGACCTTTTTATCTGCCTTAATATCGTGTAATGATTTTGCAGTGGTATTAACAGGTGACTGGAACTTATAATTAGGGAAAACAGCCCCCATTTCAATGTTTGCGTTCGATTTCAGAGTAGAAGCAAGCCTGTCAGTGATGGTACATTTAAGATTCTTGGCAAGAGATAAATATTTACTTTTATACTCATCCATCTGATAGACATCAAAAATATCAATCAATTCTGACAATACAGTCTGCCCTCTTGGAGTTTCTACTTTTAAACGATCCAGCAACTTATCAACAGACGCTGTAACATTGGCATTCCCTCCTGAATTCAGATAAGCAACCAATACAGGTCTCAATAATGATGAGCTTTCAAGCATATCATTTGATTTGTCCAGAAAGTTGATTATTTCTTCCTGATCTACTTTCTTAGTTGAATCGGGTGAGTTGGAAAGAAACTTGCTGTAATTCGTATTATAATAAGCAATAAACGGATGTTGCGCAGCATCAATAGAACCTGAAGTACCCGAAAGTCTGTCAATTTCTGTTTTCAGAGCTTTTCCAAAATCCGTATTGTCTTTGTAATATTCTTTGATTTGTGCTAAAGCGGGCAAAATAAGCTCTTTCTTTTGGGAGCCTTCCTGTTGTTTGCTCATCAGATTATTGGCATCATCCAGGTAAGTAACATCTTTTACTTTGCTGTTCTGAATATCCAGTTTAAAGCTCACATTTTTATTTTCAGAGATAAAGCTTACGGTATTATTAGAACCCGGAAAATAAACTTTCATCATCCCCATATAATGGCTTGGATACTTAAAAGTCCATGTACTATTCTTATTTTGTTCTTTAGTAACAATAATATCTTTTGATCCGTTTAGTGTATATAGAATAGCATCCTGGTCTTTAAAGTCTGCCGGAGTCTGAATTGTAACAGTAAATTGAGCCTGTAAAACCAATGCAGCCAAAACCGCTGATAGCGTATAAATCTTTTTCATAAAGTAAAAATAAAAAAACTCCCTGATTAATCAGAGAGTTTAATATTATTTTAATAAAATTTTATGCTTTTACGCTCTTGTACTTTTTTGTAAAGTAAACAATAAATCCTATTGCTACGATACCCAGTACATATACATACATATCAATTGGTGAGGCAGGTGACCCGGTACCGTTTCCTCCGTTACCTCCTCCTCCCGGGATTGCTGGTTGTGGTGGAGCGGCATTTGCTAGAGATACAGCAAATAGGAAAAATGCCAAGACTAGTTTATTAATAGTTTTCATGTGGTTTATTTTAAGATTTTAGTGTTAACAGTTTCTCCCTTATCAGAAACGATTTTTACAACATATGAATTTTTAACTGAGCCATCAAGCTCGATTACAAAATCTCTGGATGTTTCAACCGCTTTTTTAGAGATTACCAGTTTACCGCTCATATCATAAACTTGAATATCTGCTTTTTTCCATTTTGGATCAAATCTAACAATGTAATTTGTAATAGATGGATCGTAAACAACAAGTGTTCTGGAAACACTAGGAGTTGCTTTATCCACACCTAAAGTAATATTACTTGGTTCACCATAATACAAGTTAGCTTCTTCATTTGTTACAGCTACCACATCTCCCTGTTTAGCCTGTACTAAATTTCCATTTTCCGCTTTATAGTAGAAACCAATTCCTGAAGATAACTGGTGTGCACCAGCAGGAATAAGTTCTGCATTTTCTCTAATCTCGAATTTATAAGATTTAACCTGATCAAGTTTGTAGTTAACTAACTTAACATTTTTACCTTGGAAGTTACCCTCATTAGCTTCGTTAATATATAACCAATAGTTAGTATAATTATTATCATACCCACCATTCAATGCTTCTTCGTAAGTACCGATAATTCTGGTACCAGCTGAACTTTGAACTGTTGTAGCAGTAGAAACCTGGTGTCCAGTTGTAAATGATGGAGAAACCACGTAGTACGTTCTGGAGATCTCATTACCATTAGCATCAAGACCAATTACTCCAAGTTGTTTTACAGTATTGGCTGTATTCTTACCAGCCATTCTAGCTGCATTTACACCGTTAGGAGTACCTGCTGTTCTAGCTGTTGATTTGAATCTTCTCAGTGGATTAAAGTCTAAAGTCTGAGCTGTATTGTCTCTTAACTTTATTTTAAACGACTGCATAGGTTTGATAACCATTTTATCTAAGTTCACATCTCCAACTGCCGGAGCAACTCCGTCACCTGTAGCTACATAAGTAACTACCTGAGCACCTGTAGCGTAAGTAGAACCTCCAGGAAGTGTAACAATTGTACCTGGGTTATATTCAATACCCCAGATATTTTTCACCGCATTTCCATCTGATCCAGTAACACTTTCAGTATATCCGATATTAGATAAATCTAAATTAGTAAGGAAGGGATTACCAAATTGATAGAAGTTTTGACCAAATGTTCCAGCCCATGGAGTTGTAGTAAATTCAAATGAATCATCAAGATAAGTATTGTACTTTTCGTTGTAAGAATTCACAGCGTTACCACCATTTCCGAATACCACATTGGAAGCTCCTAAATTAGATTTTCCTGCATTCTGTAATGATACAGTTCCTGCTAGTGGAGCATACGGTTTTCCATTGATATTGAAAACAGTTCCTGTTGCAGGTGTGCTTGGGTTCCAGTCATTACTGGAAACTTTCAGCATATAATATCCTGAACCATCAGCAGTTGTAGAAGCTAAATTTGTAAAATGTGCAGAAACTGCATTAGCGTTATCCCACTTTAGAATTGGATTACTATATCTACCAGTATTAAAGGTTTTACCAACTTCAGTAGATAATGTACTTAAGGCTTTACCAAAGAAAGGTAAAGCGACTTGTTGGAAATAATTACCACTACCTTGGCTTGTAGTTCTGTATTCTTTTGTTACAATACCTGTAATGTTGGACTGGGATAGTCCGTCGATGTACAGCTGGCCATACGTGGAAGTAGCAAAAGAAGCAGGGGTATTAAGTCTTAAGATGATATTTCCACCGTCAGTCTTATCAGCACCACCGGCATCAATTGTCTTAAAACCATCTGTAGCAGATCCTACAACCATGATATTTCCATGCACGTCCAAAAGGCCATTACCTTTTGTTTGTACACCTCCACCGCTATAAACTAGGGTGCCTTCGCTCACATACATATTAGCATTAGTGTCAACATGACATAGTATCTGCGCCTGAACAGAATAACTAATTGCTAAAAGACCTATAGCAAATAAACTTTTTCTCATTGTATAAATTATTTGTGTGTTAATACAATCTTCACCCGCAAAGGTATTATTATTTTTCTTAAAAAAAAAATATTTTATCTATTAATCAAAACATTATCTTCATTTAAGATGATATCTTTCTCCTCTCCTATTGAAAACATATAGTCTTCTAGAACTTTTTCGGTGGTCCCTCTAAGCCCTCTTGCACCTAATCCTTTTTCAATAGTTTCCTCTACGATTTTTTCAATTGCTCCGTCTGTAATAACCAAATTTGTGCCATCCATTTTAAAAAGTTCCACAAATTGATTCACGATAGAGTTTTTGGGTTCCTTCATGATTCTTACCAGCGTCTCTTTTGTGAGTTTATCGAGGTAAGTAATGATTGGAAATCTTCCCAAAAGTTCCGGAATTAATCCGAAAGTACGAAGGTCAATTGCATTAATATTTGTTAATATATATTCGTCCTCATCTTTTTTATTGATTTTTTCAGAGCTGAAACCAATTGCCTGCTTGTTCATTCTCCTTTCGATGATCTCTTTGATCCCGTCAAAAGCTCCTCCTGCAATAAATAAGATGTTTTGGGTATTTACCTGGATATATTTCTGATCTGGATGTTTTCTTCCTCCTTGTGGCGGAACATTCACAATACTTCCTTCCAACAGTTTTAATAATCCCTGCTGTACGCCTTCTCCTGAAACGTCTCTTGTAATACTTGGATTGTCTGATTTTCTGGCAATCTTATCAATCTCATCGATGAAGACAATTCCTTTTTCAGCTTTTTCCACATCATAATCTGCGACCATCAAAAGTCTTGAAAGAATACTTTCAACATCTTCTCCTACATATCCTGCCTCAGTTAAAATAGTAGCATCCACGATACAGAAAGGAACATTAAGTTCTCTTGCAATAGTTTTTGCCAGAAGCGTTTTACCCGTTCCTGTCTCTCCTATCATGATAATGTTTGACTTTTCAAGCTCTACTTCTCTGTTTTCGTCCTGAGCATGAAGCAGTCTTTTATAATGGTTATAGACAGCAATGGAAAGTTGCTTTTTTGCCTGATCTTGTCCGATCACATACTGATCAAGAAATTCTTTGATCTCTTTTGGCTTTTTAAGCTCCTCCATACTATTAGCAGGTGAATATTCTGTTTTTGATGCACCATCTTTTACGATAGCATGTGCCTGCTCTATACAATTTTCACAAATAAAACCATTCTGCCCAGAAATCAGCATCTGTACTTCATTTCTTTTTCTGCCACAGAAAGAACATTGGTTGGAATTCATATGATATAATATATATGTATATGTTAAAGAAAATCGTAAAAAATTACTTTTTTACGATTTTCTGGTTGTTAAGAATTAATAATTGAGTGTTGAATCTCTGTATATTCTTCGTTCGTTAATTTTAATCTTTCATTTCTGAAATTCATGTCTTCCATCTTATTTAAAGGAATCAGATGGATGTGTGCATGAGGAACTTCAAGTCCTACCACTGCTACTCCTACTCTTACACATGGAACTGCAGTTTTGATCTTCTTGGCTACCTCTTGGGCAAATCCCCAAAGGTTTTTGTATTCTTCACTTTCAAGATCAAAAATCAAATCCACTTCTTTTTTCGGAACTACTAATGTATGTCCTTTCACCAGAGGCATTGCATCTAAGAATGCAATAAAATCTTCATTTTCTGCAATCTTATAAGAGGGAATTTCGCCATTAATGATTTTTGTGAA
>CBFQYI010000080.1:0-12507 GCA_965720825.1 uncultured Chryseobacterium sp.
CAAAATATTTATTTCCAGGGGGAAATTTTAAATTATCATTTGATGTATTTGCTAAAGGTTCATAACTAATTTGAGGACCATATGCTGCAGCAATTCCTGTTTCTTCATTCTTTTTAAGTACTTCTTCTTTATCTAATTCTTTTACCTTCGCTTTAAAATCGGAATTGGTATTCTGTGTTTTTAATTTTGTACAAGGATCTTCTATTTCCGGTGGATCCGGGTATTCATATCCATTGCCCCCTCCACCTCCGTCATCCATTCCTATAGGGTCAAATGTCTTGGGGGGTGTACCGGGAGTCCATTTACAAATTGTTTCCGAAGTTGTATATGGAGTACAATTAGGCTCGTTGTTGGTACATCCTATGGTAATCCATCTTGTACTGCACACAAAAGTTGGGGTATTTCTTGATGAGGCTCCGGTTTGAGGATCTGTTTTTTCATCGTAACTGATAATATTAGAAAAGATGGCTGCGTGGAAAAAATCGATCAGCCCTCTGTCTTCTTTTTGATAGAAATGTACTTTATCTCCTATCCTTACAGCCTCCATTAGAAGGACTACTTTATTGTTTTTAACCACAGGGACCAGTAGATAAGATTCACCGAATTGGCCAAAGCTCATTGCATAATCCCAGTACAGTTCTCCATACCTGTTCTTTACATTCTCCAGATTAGCTTCTCTCAGAAACACCTGCTGTACCTTCCTGATATATACTTCATCTTCTTTCCAGAAACTTTTTGAAGCAAACTTGGCTGCAGACATATTGGTGGATTGCTGGGACGGGTTTTCAGTTGCAAAATCTTCATTCCGGCAGCACCATAGGCTAGACAGAACTGCCAACAGAAAGAATAATTGAAAAATAGTTTTTTTTCTCATAAGCATTTGTGATTTAGGGATTAAATATAATGATAAATATCACAATCATGTGATTGTTGTTTGCGAATCTATAAAATATTTATTTTCAATCTCATTAATATTTTAATATTTTTGATCAAAATTTTAATAAATGAGTTTAGGTACTAAAGTAAGGCAATATCGCGAAGCGAAGAATTGGTCTCAGGATGACCTTGCGCTACGCTTAGATGTTACGCAAAGCACAATTTCTAATATAGAGTCGGATAAAAGTATTCCTAATTCTCTGCTCTTAAATAGAATTGCAAAGGAGCTTGATGTAGATATTAATGATCTATTTAATGACTCTTCTAATAATATCATGTCGAATAATGAATTCAGTGATCATGCAGTAGCTGCAGTTAATCAATATAATCCGGTTTTTAATATGCATTCACCTGAAATCATAGAAAGCATTCTTAAAAATCAAGAACAGATTTCAAAACTTATAGAATTACAAAATAAACTTATAGAAAGCTTATTAAAGAAGTAATATCAAAATAGTCATAAAAACCGCTAGCAATTTTGTTGACGGTTTTTTTTGTGAACAAAAGTATCCACATCTTACTCAGTTCCTGTGTTTTTTGTATGTTTGTTACATCAAGCGATTAATCAATTATTACATTTTAAATTAAAATATGGATTTCGAAGACTTTATCATTTCACCAAGAAATTTCAAAACAGAAAGCTGGCAGATAGGAAATCGGATTACAAAAGATATCAGAGAAGACAGTATTGTTCTTTTGTTTGTGTCTGATTATAGAGGGGCTGGCGGAGACGCAGAAGTACAGGATTTTACGGCAGTAAGAAAAGAATTTTATAAGCTTTCGCAGATGGACTTCGAAATTCCTGTTGTAGATCTTGGAGATTTGGTATCCGGGAAATCCGTTCAGGATACTCATTATATCTTACAGGAAGTATTGTCGGCATGTCATTATAAAAGAGCTATTCCTGTGATTATCGGTGGATCCAATGATTTTGCTTTCTCATTATTTTCAGCATTGAATTTCCATAAGAAAAGCCTCAATTATACCCAGATCAGTAATATTATCTCTCTTCAGCAAGGAGAAAGCATCAATGAACATACTTTTTTAAGCAAGATTTTCGGAGCCAAGAACTTCTCCATTAAAAATTACCATCATCTGGGTTACCAGAAACATTTGAATGAGATGGATTCCGTAAGACTCATCAAAGAAGTAGAGTTTGATATTATCCGACTGGCTGAAATGATGAATTCTACAGAAAAAACAGAGCCTTTCTTCAGAAAAGCAGATCTTGTGACCGTAAATTGTGATGCTATTGAAAGCTTTAGTGAACCTTTTTCAATGAATCCACAGGTAAATGGTTTGAACAGAAGAGAAATCTGTGCCTATATGAAAGAAATCGGACTCAGTGAAAATCTGAAATCTGTTGGGATTTTTAATTATAATATTTATTCTGAAAATCAGCTGAACCATCAGCTTTTAGCTCAGATGTTATGGTATCTGATCGAAGGAATCAATATCCAGCATTCCCATCCTAAAGAAAGGCATTATGAGCTGTTCTATGTTTTGATAGATGACAGACAATATGCATTCAGGCGTGATACTTTCAGTAATTTGTGGTATTTTGGCGATGATGAAAATATAGAAAACTGCATTCCCTGCTCCAGAAAGGATTTTGATGAAGCTAAAAAAGGCTGGCTGAATGCAAGACTGACGAAAATTTAATGTATGACAAATGTTCCCTCAAGAGTATCCATTATTGTTCCCGTTTATAATGTCGAAAATTATTTGACAAAATGCCTTGACTCCCTGGTGAAGCAGAGTCTTCCTGATATTGAGATTCTTGTAGTGAATGACGGAAGTAAAGATAACTCTGAACAAATAATTAAAGAATTTGTACAAAAATATCCGGATAAAGTAAAAGCTTTTACCAAAGAAAACGGAGGTCTGAGTGATGCCCGTAATTTTGGGATTGACAGAGCTACCGGTGATTATATTGGTTTTGTAGACAGTGATGATTATGTTACCAAAACCATGTTCGAGGAAATGCTATTTTTAGCAGAAAAACACCGTGCGAAGATGGTGATCTGTAATATTCAGAAAGTAGACGAAAATGGAAAAATTATCCAAAAACTGACTCAGCTTCCCAATATGCCTGAGAAAATAGAACTTGGAGATTATTTTTCTGTTTTTTCGGATATCAGTTATTTCGCATGCAATAAGCTGTTTAAAAAAGAACTTTTTAATCAGAAAAGATTTAAAAAAGGAGTTCATTTTGAAGATATTCAGCTTATTCCACAGCTTTTGCTGGAATGTGAAGTCATAGCGCAGACTCAGAATTTCCACTACCAGTACCTTGAACGTACTGATTCTATTACAAAAACCCACACTGAAAAAGGACTGGATATGTTAAAAGCCGTATCTGATGTGGAACAAATATTCAGTAAATCCCCATATTCCCGCAAAAAAGAAGAACTGAAAAATTTTCAGATTTTTGAAGGGGTTTACTCATTTTTGGCCTATCTGGCCTTTGTGAAAAAAGAAGAAATATTTTATAGTATGTCGGATCAATTAGTTCTTTTTATGAAGGAAAGACAAATAAAAATTCAAGATATATTGAAGTATAGTCGTTTTGGTAAGAATTATCTTTTATCTTTGCCTTTGAAGAAAAAGATTTTTTATCTGTTGTTTTTTGCCGGACAGAAAAGATTGATAAGAAAATTGATTAAGTAAACACAAATGTAAGTACTATTGTTTCGGTCAATAGAAGATGATAATGAGGTTCTTTATTATGGTTTTTTATTTAGGAAATACAAGTGCTGAATAAGAAAAGAATGAAAAATTTTGAATTGTTCTTAAGCGGATCGGGAATACCTATTTTCTACATAAAAATAGGACTAGGTTTCGTGTTCTCCTTTTTAATTACATTTTTCTCTATTCCTACCATTGTCAAGATTTCAAGAAGAAAGAATCTGATGGATGAGCCTGGGATGAGAAGTTCGCACCTTAGAGAAATCCCCAACCTGGGTGGGATTGCTATATTTTATTCCATAGGAATCTGTGCCTCTATTTTTGCCTATGAATTATTTGATCTCTACAAATTTTTATTTGCCTCATTAATTATCCTGCTCTATGTGGGAGTAATGGATGATATTGTTGTAATGAGGGCTTATAAAAAACTTGTTGCACAAATTGTGGTGTCTTCCCTGATTGTTATTGGGTCGGATATCAGAATCAGAAGCTTATTCGGAATTTTCGGAGTATACGAGCTGGAGTATTTCGTAAGTGTGATATTCAGTATTGTAACATTTATTATTCTGATTAACGCATTCAACCTGATTGACGGGATAGACGGGCTGGCAGGTGGTTATTCTGTGATCTGCAGTGCTTTATTTGGAATCAGTTATTATCGCTTAGGAGAGTATAACTATCCATTGGTCGTGTTATCCGTTGTTGTTATTGGAACTGTATTGGCATTTTTGTATTATAACTTGTCAAACTACCGTACCCACAAAATATTTATGGGAGATACAGGTTCTATGCTCCTTGGCTTTTTGTTAGCTTTTACCTCCATTTGTTTTATTGATATTTTTATTGATAAAAAACTCATAGATGTCCCAAGATATCACCTTCAGTCTGCTCCTGTAGTAGCGGTGGCCATTTTGATTTTGCCGATTGTGGATACTTTGAATGTAATTCTGATCAGGCTTTACAACAAAAAATCTCCATTTGATGCCGATAAAAACCATATTCATCATAAACTGTTAAAATTAAACCTTACCCATAGGAGATCAACTTTTTATATTATCCTTTACTATTTGATGATTGTTGGAATAGCTTATTATTTAAGACATATTAATGTCAATCTTTTATTATTGGTAATTATTTCAATAGGCTTTTTGGGTGCTTATTTGCCAGATTTGCTATATCGATTAAGAAATAACAAAAATTAACAATTAAATATTACTTTTGTAAACAATATTATATATGATGAAAAACTTTAAATATTTATTTTTAATATTCCCTCTTTTAGTTACCTCATGTATTACAACAAAGGATGTAAGATACTTACAGCCAAGTGAGAGTCTTGTAATTAATGAAGAAGGCCTTGTTCCCTACAACATTCCTGTATACAGGATTACCAAAAATGATATCCTTAATCTTAACATTGTAACAACTCCCAAAGGAGACGCTGCACAATTTTATTCCTCTTACAATTCCTCCGGAGGAATTGGAACCGGAGCTGGAACTGCAATAAGCCCTGCTATATCAGGTGGTGGTTCTGTTGGAGGAGGAATTGGTACTACCTCTGGAGCAAGCAGAGGAGGAAACATGAATTTTTATTTTAATGGACTCAAGGTCGATTCCAATGGAGATATCAATGTTTTTGGAATTGGCTATGTAAAAGCCGAAGGGAGAACATTAGAGGATATCAGAAAAGAAATTCAGGAAAAAGTAAATGAAAACTTCCAGGAAGGTAAGTCTGAAGTACGATTGAACACTGACGGTATTACTTATTATATTCTTGGTGATGTAGAAACTACAGGCCTTTCAGGAGAGAAAGTTGCTCATAAAAATACCCTTACCATTACTGAGGCTTTAGCTATTAATGGCGGATTGAACAGAACGATCGACAAGAAAGAAATCGTTATCCACAGAAAGCTTCCGGAAGGAATCAAAATTGCCAAAATAGATCTTACCCGTGAAGATCTTATGAACTCTCCTTTCTATTATGTGCAGAATGGTGATGAAATCTATCTGAACACAAGAGCAAAAAGCTTGAATGGATTCGGAAAAGATCCTATTCAGACTTTAACAACAGGAGTTTCGGTGATTACTACAGCATTGTCTATTTATTTACTTCTAAAAAATCTTTAGCCATGATTCCAGAAAAAGTAACCGCTGCAGAGAAGAATAATTCTCAGAAAGAAAAGTCTGGATCATTTGCATTATTTGATTTAGAGCACTTTTTAAGAAGAATTCTTAAGAACTGGTATTGGTTTGTATTGATGTTTTTTATCGGATATGCACTTGCATGGGGATACACTCATTATTATGCACAAAATATTTATGCTTCAGACCTGTCATTAAGTACTTCCAGTAAAGGGTCTGAGTTTTTACCAACACAGGCTAATCAATCCATCAACTTCATTTGGGGAGATACGGGAAATCAGGATGGGCTTTATCTGAAGAAAATGCTTTTATCCAGATCACATAACGAATTTTTAGTAAAAGAACTGGATCTTTTTGTCAATTATTCTACCAAAGGACTGATAAAATCAACTTACCTGGATAAAGATGATTCACCTGTTTTTCTTCAGATTGATAAAAAGCATCTTCAACAGATTAATTATCCTATTACCCTGATACCAAAAGGAGATGGAGTGTCATATCAAGTGGTTTTACCCGAAGAAGGAGAATCTACAAACTTATATAATTATGAAGTTGAAGGTTTCCAGAGTATCAGCTCATATGGAAGACCTGCTGATAAAATCGTTAAAATCAATGAGTGGTACACTTCTCCTAACCTGAGATTCAGACTCCTTAGAAATCCTGCTCCTACTAAAATCAAGTTGGATAATATCATTGTAAACCTGAACTCAGTAAATGAAAGTGTAAATGAAATTGTTTCAACTACAGGTGTTGACTTTGATAAGGAGATCAGATCAATTATGATTATTACCAAAAAAGGATATAATCTTAATAGTACAGTTAACTTCCTTAATAAATCTGTTGCAGAATTACAAAAAAAGAGATTGGCTGATAAAAATATAGTTAATAAGAATACAGACATATTTTTAAAAGAAAATCTGGATAATATCCGTAAAAAGCTTGATTCAAGTGCCAATGTGCTGAATTATTTAAAAACCTCGGAAAAACTTTATAACATTAAAGACAGAGATGAAAAATCTCTTGAAAAAATAAAAGAACTGGAGGCTAAAAAAGCAGACATCATAAGCAAAATCAATTCTCTTAACAATATAAAAAATACGCTGCAGTCTCAGAATTTTGATAAAATGATTGGAACCAATGCCGCAGGTTTTGAAGATGGAGTATTTTCAGCAACAGTTTCTGAACTTAAAGCTTTATATACCAAAAAAGCAGAAATGGCTTCTATTTATAAGCCTTCATCAGAGCCAATGAGAGAAATCAACAGGCTTATCGATGAAGCAAGAATGGGATCATCAAACAGCTTGAGAGGATATTATAGCAGATATTATGATGAGATCAACAAGATTGATCGTGATATTTCTGGTGCCAACTCAGATTTAGCTTCTTATCCTGAAAAAGAAAGAAGATATTTGGATGCAGAGAGAGGATATAATATGATTGAGGCTACTTATAATAGTCTTTTGGGAAGGCAGAGTGATACTAAGATGAGAATGGCTACCAACCAATCTGATATTACAGTGATTGACCCTGCTAAAAACCTGGGACAAAGAGCTATCGGACCTAATGTAAAGTTAGCAAAGACTGCCATTATCTCTGGATTACTACTGCTTCCATTACTTTTTATCTTTGTGGGTGAAGTATTAGACAGTAAAATCAGAAATATTAAAGAGCTCTTAAGTGCTACGAAAATTCCACTTCTTGGAGTAATAGGAAATAACAGCAATGAAAATATGCTTACCGTTCTGGAACAGCCAAAATCATCTGTATCTGAGGCTTTCAGGGGAATAAGAGCCAATATGAGATTCTTAATGGATAATGAAAGTGAAAAAGGCAAAGTTATTTTGATCACATCATCCATTGGGGGAGAAGGGAAAACTTATATTTCTATCAATTTGGCATCTGTAATAGGATTAAGTGATAAAAAGACAATCTTATTAGGGATGGATCTTAGAAAGCCAAAAATCTTTGGAGATTTTAAGATTGATAATAAATATGGTATCTCAAATTATCTTACAGGAGAAGTAGATATTGACCAGATTATTAACAAAACCAAGATCCCTAATCTTGATGTTGCTACTTCAGGTCCTATTCCGCCAAACCCATCTGAGCTTTTAATGAGCCAGAAAAATATCAGATTTATAGAAGAACTTAAAGAAAAATATGATTTCATTATTATAGATTCACCACCCGTAGGTCTTGTGGCTGACTCATATGAGCTCATGAAGTATTCTGATACTAATATTTATGTAGTCCGCCATGAATACACAGAAAAGTATATGCTGAAAATGATCACTGAAAAGTATCATAATGACGAAGTTAATAATTTAGGACTTGTTTATAATGACTATAATACCAAACAAGGCTACGGATATGGCTACGGTTACGGCTATGGCTATGGCTATGGTTACGGATATTTTGATGAAGATAAAAATTATAAAGAGCCTTTACTAATAAGGATCAGAAATAAAGTACAGGTATTATTTAATAAAAAATAAAGCATTAAACCCTCATTTAATGGGGGTTTTTTCATATTTAAAGTATTTTCATTCTATGGAAAAAAGAATATTTTTGCCACTTTGTCGTTTACTTTATAACAAATTATGTTTTTTTGTTTATTTTTAACTAAACATTAAGATTATCATTAATATAAAAATGTTTTATATTTGCAAAAATTAAATTTTAAAATAACCATAAATCCATATTCTTTTATGAATAAAAAATTATTGTTTAGCTTCCTTGCCTTCCTTGGAGTGGTAAGTGTTAAAGCACAAAGAAACGAATTGGGAGTTCGTCTAGGTATGAGTAACCTAGTGGGAGATGTAGGAAGGACAAATTATATTTTACAGAAGCCGTTGGATTTAAGCAGAGCGTCAGATTGGGGCATCCCATTTTATGGTGGTTTATTATACAGATTTAATTTTAACCCGCATCAGACCGTTAGATTGGATTTGGGATACAATCAGATTCAGTTTAGTGATAAAGCGGCGAAAGAAGATTATAGAAGAAATAGAAACTCATACGGAAAAAACAATGTGTATGAGGCGAGTTTAATGTTTGAATATAACTTTTTCCCAGTAAATAACGAGCAGATCAGCATGCTGAGCCCTTACATCTTCGGAGGTATCGGTGCTTTGATGTTTGATGCTCCTAAAGCGACTCTGGTGAATGATTTCAGGAGAGATGCTGATGGTGTAGCGCTGGCTCCGATCAATGAATTGGATTTTACAACCACCACAGATTATTCATTAGGAAAAAAAGTAACAATGCATATCCCTTTTGGGGTGGGTTTGAAGTATAAATTCAACCATTCCTGGGCTATATTTGCAGAAGCTACATTCAGATATACATTGACGGATCAGTTGGATCATAGTAAGATCCTTTCCAAAGATGTAAAAACTTCTTTTAATGCTGATATTTTGGACCCTGCTACAGGTGGTTCATTATTACAGTCAGGAAATTATTATGCGGTTTCTAAAGAAAGAGAAGCAGAGTTTATTAAAAAGAGAAATATTGGAGATGGAAGATCCAACGACTGGATAAATACTTTCAGTTTAGGACTTACATATTCGTTCGGAAGACCTCCATGTTATTGTGAATAATATGTCGTTGATTAAAGAAAAAATAAATTCTGAGAATTTACCAAAACACGTAGCCATCATTATGGATGGCAATGGAAGATGGGCAAAATCTCGTGGCGAAGAAAGAACTTTTGGTCACAAAAATGCCATTAATGCAGTAAGAAATGCTATTAATGCATGTAATGAGATTGATATCCCTTATTTAACACTGTATACATTCTCTTCAGAAAATTGGAATCGTCCAAGTGAAGAAGTGAATACCCTTATGAATCTGTTGGTAGAAACCTTGCTGCTGGAAGCAGAAGAGATCTTCAGCAAAGGATTGAGAATGCATGTTATAGGGAATCTTGAGAAACTGCCTATATTAGTAAAAGAGCAGTTAGAACGTGTGGTAGAACTCACAAAAGAAAACACAAAAGGAAACCTTGTATTGGCTATTAGCTATGGCTCACAAAATGAAATACTGGAAGCCGTAAAACATATAAGTTCTGATGTAAAAGAAGGGAAAGTAGAGATCGATAATATAAACGAAAGTTTATTTGAAAATTATCTTTATACAAAAGATTTTCCTCCTGTAGATTTACTGATCAGAACCAGCGGCGAAATAAGGATAAGCAACTTCCTGCTTTGGCAGATTGCTTATGCAGAATTACAGTTTTTAAATGTGCTGTGGCCGGATTTCACCAAAGATATTTTCTTCCAATGTATTGTTGATTATCAAAACAAGGAAAGAAGATATGGTTTAACCGGTGAACAGGTAAATGGCCAATAAAATTTTAAGAAAAGAAAGACTCGATAAAATGAAGTTTAGACTATTACCCATCATTATGTTTGCTGCTTCTGCACATTTTTATGGACAAGTAACTCCACAAGACAGCACAAAAGTAAATAATGCTGTACATGCAGAAAATGAGGCAGGAACTTATACGCTTAAAGACATCGTTGTAGATGGGGTAAAAAAATATACACCAGCTCAGATCTTAAGATTTACGGGCCTTACAAAAGGAGAAAGTGTAGACATTCCGGGACAGAAAATCAGCAACGCTGTAAAAAAGCTTTGGGATACCCAATCTTTTTCTGAAGTGGAAGTTTATGTTCAAAGTATTGAAGGACAAACGATTGTTCTGAAATTTCATCTGCAGGATCTGAAAGAACTTGGAGAAGTGAAATTTGCAGGAAAAGGAATCGGGAAATCTAAAAGTGAAAAACTGGCAA
Organism: uncultured Chryseobacterium sp.; assembly: GCA_965720825.1. Lineage (GTDB taxonomy): Bacteria > Bacteroidota > Bacteroidia > Flavobacteriales > Weeksellaceae > Chryseobacterium. The sequence continues at coordinate 10,560 of CBFQYI010000080.1, forward strand.
AGGATAACAACCTTAAACCGGGAACTAAGATTACTCAGAACTTAGTTTCAAGCCTTAAAACCCATGTCCCTAAAGACTATATCAAAAAAGGTTTTGCAGATGCTAAAATCACTATTCAGGATAAAGTTAATGCAGGTGATCCTTCTTTGGTAGACTGGACGATCAATGTAGATAAGGGTAAAAGGATTAAAATTGATCATATTGAATTTGAAGGAAACGATAATGTAACCGATAGAAAACTTAGAAACAAAGCTTTCAAAGAAACTAAGCAAAAACGTTTCGGTATCGGTGGTATTTTGAAATCCTCAAAATTCATTGAAGATAAATATCAGGAAGACAAGCAAAGTCTAATCAGTTATTACAACTCCCTTGGATACAGAGACGCTAAAATTGTTTCAGATTCAGTATGGAGAAATAAAAGAAATAACTACGAAATCAATGTAAAGCTTAGCGAGGGTAAAAAATATTATATCGGGGATGTTACATTCACGGGTAATACTGTATACGCTACGGAATATTTACAAAGATTATTAGGATATAAGAAAGGTGATATTTATGATGCTGTAGGTTTCAACAAAAAAGTTGGTGAAGACGGAGGTAAAGAGGATGATTCAGATATTAAATCTGTTTACATGAACAATGGTTATCTTTTCTCAAACGTTACACCTGTTGAAAAATCAGTAACTGGAGATGCCGTAAACCTTGAAGTAAGAATTAATGAAGGTGAGCAGGCAACCTGGAATAAGGTAACATGGCAAGGGAATACAACAACCCATGACCACGTAATTCTTAGAGCACTAAGAACAAAACCTGGAGAACTATTCAAGAAAACAGAAATTAAAAGAACCTATTTCGATTTAGCAGGGATGTCATTCTTTGACCCTCAGCAAATCGGACAGGATATCCAGCCAAATCAGGTGGATAATACTGTAGATATCAACTGGAAACTTGTTGAAAAAGGATCCTCTCAGGTTCAGCTACAGGCAGGTTACGGTGGTAACAGTTTCATCGGTACTTTAGGATTGACATTTAATAACTTCTCATTAAAGAACTTCCTTAAGTTTAAAGATTTCAAACCAGTACCTCAGGGAGACGGACAAACGTTCTCTGTACAGGTTCAGGCAGGACAGTACTTCCAGAACTATGGAGTATCATTCACTGAACCTTGGTTATTTGGTACAAGACCAACCGCGCTTTCCGTAAGTTTGAACAACTCAAGAGTAAGATATACAGATCAATATGGAGACGCCCAGAAATTGAACATCTTCTCTGCTTCAGTAGGTCTGAACAGACTATTGAACTGGCCGGATGATTATTTCTCTCTTTACACTGGATTACAGTTCCAGAAGTATGACTTTAATAACTATCCATTCCAGTTCGGAGATACCACAGAAAATAATGGTACTGCCAATAACTTCAGTGTCAACTTAGGACTGAGCAGAAACTCTGCAGGTATTGACCCTATTTTCCCAACAATGGGATCCAATATTGAGCTTTCAGCAAAACTGACTCCTCCATACTCATTGTTCAAGAAGAAAGATTACTCCACAATGTCACCTATTGACAAATATAAGTGGATGGAATTCTATAAAATCAAGTTTAAAGCAGACGTTTACAATGAAATCATTGGAAAACTGGTCTTGAGATCTTCTGCTGAAATGGGATTCATGGATGGATATAACAGCCAGTTGGGTGCTCCGCCATTTGAAAGATTCTATATGGGAGGTACAGGTCTTTTCGGAGGTCGATATGACGGTAGAGAATTGATTCCTTTAAGAGGTTATGAAAATGCCAGTACGGAAGGAGGTCAGGCTGATGATATTACACAGAAAGGAGGAGGTACAATCTATAACAGATTTACTCTGGAATTAAGATACCCGATCTCAATGAGCCAGACTGCAAAAATCTACGCATTGACATTCGCTGAAGGTGGTAACGTATGGAATTC
>CBFQYI010000081.1:0-12492 GCA_965720825.1 uncultured Chryseobacterium sp.
TGGCTATTTCTTTAAATAAAGATAACTTCGGAGAACTGATTGATCCGTTCAATGGAATTGAAGATCTTGAAAAAGGAATTTTAAGAACTCCTTTAGAACCGGCTCAAACGTATTCTGATGATCCCTTAAGAATGATGAGGGCGGTACGTTTTGCTTCTACTTTAAATTTTAAAATTGAGGAAAATTCTTTGAAAGCAATCCAGCAGGAAGCAGAAAGAATCAAGATTGTTTCTATGGAAAGAATCATGGTAGAATTCAACAAAATAATGTTGTCTGAAAAACCGTCTATCGGATTGAGACTAATGGAACAAACCGGACTTATGAAACTGATTATTCCAGAACTGATCGAACTGAAAGGAGTGGAAGAAGTAGAAGGACAAACCCATAAGGACAACTTTTACCACACCTTAGAAGTGGTAGACAATATTTCTGTGAATACTGACAATCTTTGGCTTCGTTGGTCTGCCCTACTCCATGATATTGGAAAGGCTCCAACAAAAAAATTTGTAGAAGGAACAGGATGGACATTTCACGGACATGAATTTTTGGGTTCAAAAATGGTAAAAACACTTTTTCAAAGATTAAAACTGCCTTTGGGAAGTGACATGAAATATATTCAGAAGATGGTGAAGCTATCCTCAAGACCTATTGCACTGATCACGGATGATGCTTCAGATGCTGCATTGAGAAGACTTTTATTTGATGCCGGAGAAAATCTTGAAGATCTTTTCACGCTTTGCAAGGCAGACATTACCACTAAAAACTCTAAAAAGCAGGAGAAATTCAAAAGAAACTTTGAATATGTAGCGGTAAAAATCAAAGAAGTGGAAGAAAAAGATCAGGTAAGAAACTTTCAACCCCCTATTACCGGTGAAGAGATAATGGAAATGTTTAACCTTAAGCCAGGCCGTGAAATCGGAATTCTAAAAGAGAAAGTGAAAGAAGCTATTCTTGAAGGTGAAATTCCTAATGAAAAAGAAGAAGCAACAAAATTTGTGATTGCTGAGGCTGAAAAACTAGGGTTAACCCTATAATTCAATTAATATAAAATATAAACCCGGCGGGATGTTTCATCCCGCCGGGTTTTTTGTTTCTCTAAGGAAACAAAGCCGGCCGGTTTCTTCGAAACCGGCCGGAAAAAAACACAAATGATGAAAAAATAAAAAATTATTTTTTTATATGTTGTAAAGCATTACGGGTTCAGGTATGTTCCATTAGTACCAATACCTCCTGTTTTAAAAGTACTGATCTGTGCACCTGTAATTGCTGAATATACTACCATTTCACTATCTTGTGTGAACTGCTTAACATCTGATGCAAAAATCCTTCCATCAATAACATTAAATCCATACAGTGTAAAGTAAGGGCCACCATCTGCAGCCGTCAATAGTGGAGTTGCAGGAATTGCAGGGATAGCTAAACTTGTTGTATATACTTTATTTGCAGAGCTGAAGTAGATTTTATCGTTATCAATCTGAAGGTTCGTAGCATTAGGAATTCCTGTCAAAGTAATTACCGGAGTAAGCGCTCCGGCACTCGAAATTTTATAGATATAAGAATCTGTAGCTGTTGAAGAAATTGTATAAACATTGGATTTGTATGATACAGTATTTCCAATCTGCCCATTAGGAACAGTAATTTCAGTTTTAGCATCGTTAGAAGTATTGATATAAGTAATCTTATTTCCATACCCTGATGAAGCATTCTGTATAAAAACATTTCCTCCTGCTTCTACTGTTTTATCAGAAACTTCAGTCATATTGATTTTACTTACAAATGAATAGTCCGAAGCTTTATACTTCGTTATACTTTGAGTATGTGCAATGAAGTTTGTATTGGATACATAAATGAAATTGTTAGCAAAAGTAATTCCTCTTGGATTATCAAGCTGATCTGTAATTACCCCTAATTTCTTAAAAGTATAACGGTCTACAACTACAATTTTATTCGAGTTATTCAATACAAGATAAGCTTTGTTTTCGTTAAGGCCAATCGTCTGAAGAACATCACCCAGAATCTCTTTGTTGTTGTTATAACCATATATATCGTCTTGCTTCAGGCTTAAATTTCTTGTCACAAATGTTACCTTAGCTCCCTGACTGTTATAGTTTCCTTCATTAGAGATAAAATATCCGTTCTGATAAGTGATCGGAGAAACTTCAATCTCGTCAGAACTGTTTGTACATGAAGAAACGTTAAACAATAACACTACTGCAAATAATACAGTTAAAAGTTTAGTTATTTTCATATTTACTCAATTTTAATTTTTAAAAATTTATTGCGGCATACACACTATAATTTCTTTTGGGTAAGGGATAGAAAGAAACGGTTTTATAGTATGTATTCGTTACATTATTCACTTTGAACCCTAAGGTATATTTTTTTGTTAAAGTTGCAGAAACGCCCATATTTAGAAGAAAATAAGGATCTATGGCATCTGACCTTTTTTCGTCACTTGTAGTGTAGGTAACGCCATTTACCTGTCCTTGTGCAAAAAACTTGAAGAAACCATATTCATAATCTATACTGGCAGTTCCTCTGTGCATAGGAACGTAAGGTCTCTGCATTTTCGTTTCTTTATCAATAGATTTTGCATAATAGTATCCTGCATTGGCACGGATTTTATGATTTCCCAATTGTTTACTGAAAGACAGCTGAGATTCCAGTCCGTAAGATTCGGATTTATTCACATTGTATGCCTGCCAATAGCCTAAAGCTGTCGGAAGCCAGACAATAAGATCAGTCACATTCATATAGTATGGAGATAAAGTAAGTTTGAAATCTCCCACTTTGAACTCATTGGCCATGTCTACCTGAGTAGAAGTTTCCGGCCTCAGATCTTTATTTCCTCCCGGTTCATAGTAAATATCATTGAAGGACGGAAATCTGAAATTTTTTGACACATTAAAGCTTACATCATACCATTTGGCAGCAGTCCATTTTCCGGAGAATGAATACATCAAAGGAGATTTCACATCTTCCACAAAATCTTTCTTAAATCCACCCTCAAAACGCAGGTCTTTTGTTGCAAAATATCTTAACAATCCTGAAACTGAGCCTATATTTCTGCTGACGCTGGATATTCCGTTTTGATATCCTTCTCCTTTATTAACCTGAAACTCTCCGATGATATTAAAATTCCACTTTGAATTCAGGAAATAATTGAAGTCATTTTTAAAGATATAATTTTTCCCGGTTCCTCCACTTGATTTAGGTTGATTTAACGAACCAAAAAATTGAAAATTCTCTTCCGTATAAGCTGCTTTAAGGGAATTACTGAACTTTGTTTTGTTCCAGTCCCAGGAAAGAAGGCTTCTTACACTCTGAGTTTTATATTTCGTTTTTGTTCCCGTTTCTTCATACACCGGAAAACGCTGTGAAGAATCAAAAAACTGGCTTTGCCACGAAATTTTATGGTCGTTTGTTATCCTGTAGGATGCTCCAACGTTGAATGTGGTATTGTAATAACTCCCGTTTCTGTTGATATAGTTCAGGTCACTTACCTTATAATCATTTTCACTTACAGAATAATTTCCGGAAGCTTTAAAACTGAACTTATCATTGCTGTAAGAACCTTTTACAAAGTTATTATAGGTATTAAAAGAAGCCACTTCAGAAAATAAAGAACCATGGAAACCTTTATTAAAATCAAGGGTATTATTCAGGTGAATACTTCCTCCAATGGCACCACTTCCATATACTACACTTCCACCACCAGCTTTTATACCAATCTGATCATAGCCGAACAAAGCAATATTATTGATATCTCCTTGTCCCAGAAAATTAGAATTGATATTAATACCATTCCATACAAATGCAGTCTGCTGAGCGGTAGTTCCTCTGAAAGAAGGTGAAGAAACAGCACCACGGCCATTTTCTTTGATAAAAACCTGTGACTGAAATCTAAGAAGTTCAGAAAGATTACTGGAATTTTTCTCGGCATCTTCTGCCGAAATTATTTTTACGGGATGAAAAAGTTTCACCCTATTCATCTGATTGTCGAAGACATAAACAGTATCGATGGCCTTCTCTTGTCCAAAAAGAAAACAGCCATAAGATGAAAAAAGCAGTACTAAAGATCTTTTTATATCCATACTTTTTTACTTTTCCTCCGAAAGCAATATGTTTTTTAATTATAATTCCGGCAGGTCTCCTGACTTTCGCATTCTGCTCCTTCCCGTTGTTAAACAGTGGCTTTTTGCAGAAACTTGAGTTGCGATTTACAGTTGCGGGGACAGTCCGGGAGTTACACCCGATTCCCTTTTCATTCCAAAATACTGGAAACCAAAATTTTTGCAAAGATAGTTTTTTATATGTATTCGCCAAAAACCAGCCTTTTCTATACAAACATGCTATCCTTTTGTTATATACAAAAAAAAAGAACGGCCGCTTTCAATATTGAAAACAGCCATTCATCCCACTACTTTACTATTTATATATGTTATTTTTTTATAAATTTATAAGACTCTTGTTTTACCCCTTTTACAGAGTATTGTAAAATATAATCTCCTTTTGACAGGGATGAAACATCAATCTGGCCTTCTACAATATCAAATGATTTCATTTTTTGTCCGACCATATTATAAATTTCAGCTTTCTCTATTTTTCCTGTTCCTTTAAAATATAGGATATCAGTCACAGGATTAGGATAGATACCCATACTGTTTTTCTCTTTTACGGCATCATTCACCGATAAGAATTCAGAAGTATCCAGATAGAAAGCGATTATCTGACCTGAAGCATTCGTCCCTGATCCCGCAATCTTCTTTCCGTCTTGTGAAATTGCCAAAGGAAGCCCCATCGTGACTCCATTGGTAGCAATTCCTAAAGAAGCTGCATAATCATTCAGGTTAATTCTTCCGCTGGCAGAGGTCCATATAAAACCTTCACCTGACATGGGAGGTGCTCCAAATGCTCTGTAATACCCAATTACTTTTTTTCCATCTGCAGAAATTCCTGTTGCTCCTCCTTTAAAGCTGAAAGAAGCATTAGGATGTGTTATATAAGTAAGCCCACTTACCGCATTCCAGACATAAGGATTAGGATTTGCTGAGCCTATGATTGTATTTCCATCTGCAGAGATTCCTCCTGCTTCCCCTACATTGTTCCCATTATTATCAGTAATAAAACTTTCTACTCCATCCTGCCATTTTGCCCCACTTCTTGTTCCTGTTGGTTCATCCTGCCAACCTACAATTACTGTTCCTGCCGCATTGATTGCATTAGCTCTGGAGCTTCGTCCGGGAACCATACTTCCCAAATCTACCATTCCACTTACGGCATCCCATTTCACAGCATGTGCGTTTGCAGCAGTAAGAAACCCTAAACCTACGATCGTACTTCCATTGGTCGTCATGCCCCAGGTTGAGCTTACACTGCCATCCCATCCTGTAGGAACAAGCCCGCCTCTGTTTACCCAGGTGGAGGTAGCTACATCATAGGTTGATATTTCATTAAATCCCGTTGCTGTATTTGTTATTGAGGACGAAATTTTGGTTCCGTCATTTGAAACTACAGTTCTGCCTGCAGCCGGATAACCGTTTGATATGGAACCTATCTGTACAAGTCCTCCCGCTGCATTCCATTTATATATTGCTCCTGCGCTTGTATGCATGCTTACCACTCCATTATCCGAGACTGCCCCTACATTATAATTTCCCAAACCTATTACAGTAAGCTGAGCTTCTGCAAAACCAAATTTAAGAAAAAGACAAGCAGTCAATATTTTCATTGATACTCTGTAAAAATTTTTCATATTTTATTATATTTAGCGTTTTGAATTGGTGAAAACAATATTAATACAATATTGACCCTATCAAAAGAAATTGACTTTCATAATTCGTGAATTTTAAAAGAGCTTAATTTTTAAAAACCTAATAACCAAACAGATACAAAACAACATTTTGAATATGGATTTTACCAGAATTATTCAAAAAAACACAAAAAACAAATTATCAAGACAAAAATTATTTCCAAATAGCAGCAACATACTCCTGCTTATTTTTATTTGCATCTCTTTTTTCACCAATGCACAGTCCGGTCCGGACTTTAATATTCTGGCCGATAAAGCATTTCTGAAGCTTTATCAGAATTCTGACGAATGCATCAGTTATACCCAGGGAATTCTTGTGAGTGATCAAAATGCGGAACACAAAATTGTACTGCAAAATATTATTTCACAAGCTTTTGCCATGAAGGGGGAATATGTACAATCTGTCAATATTTTTGCTCAAAAAGAAGAGCCTGATCAGAAAAACGATCTTTCTTATTTTATGCAGATCTTCGGTGATTATAATCTTGCCGATCAGTATCAGAATCTGGGTCTGTACAATCAATCGAAAAGAATTATTTCTCATCTCTTGTCTGATCAGAAGCTTCTTAAAAGCAGTAGTCCGGCATTAAAAATCACCACCGCGAAATTGTATCAGCTTCAGGCATTGAACTCAGGAATCAACAGAAACTATCCTGAAGCCTTAAAAAATCTTGATCAGAGTAATCAATATCTCGGCGTTGATAATGAAGAAAATAGAATTTTAAAAATCGAAAACAGAATTTTCAGATCTTCCTATCTGCTGAAACTAAATAAACTCACTGAATATAAAACACTTACAGGCAGTATTATTTCAGATCTTGAACATCAGAAAAACCAGCCTTTTCTCTTAGGTTTGGCCTATGAGAACCTCTCCCAATATTATTTTCTGAGACAGGATTATGCAATAGCTATTGAAAAACTGGAAGCAGGACTACAATTGATAGATAATCTTCCTTTTAACAATTTAAAAATTAAAATATACGAATCACTGGCCCGTAATTATTACGCGTTACATGATGATGCAAAATACCATCAGTACAATAAACTTTACACTGATTTAAAAACAAAAACAGATTCCAGTTCAAAGGAAGGAATACGATACCTTGTGAAGCTTGTGGAAACCAATCAAAATAAAAACATTGAATTTCAGAAATACCAACTTTTAAGATCTTCCTGGTCTTTAATCCTGTTTTTATCTTTGATAATCTTAGGTTTGCTTACTTATTTCTTACTCATGAGAAGTAAAAATAAAGACTTAAAAAAACAGTTTGATTTCTTTGAAAAACAGATCAGCCAGAAACCTCGGCCCATCATACTAAACAAAACGACTTCGGCAACAAAAGATCCCAGCACAACAAAATTATCTATAGAAAAGCAAGATGAAATTCTCCAAAAATTAGAAGAATTTGAGAAATCAGACAGATATCTGAATAAAAACATGTCACTTTCTCTGCTTTCTTCACAGATGGAAGTTAATACAAAATACCTTTCGGAAGTTATCAATAATAAGGAGAAAAATTTCAACGGATACATCAACAAACTCAGAATCAACCACATTGTACAATTATTAAGGAATGATTCTGCTTTTCTTAATTATAAAGTAAGTTATCTTGCAGAATATTCAGGGTTCTCCTCGCACAGTGCATTCACAACTGTTTTTAAGTCAGTTACGGGAATGTCTCCCAATGCCTATATTCAGGAAATCAGTAAAACAAAAGCCTTATGAAATCAATTGTAAAAATAATATTGTTGCTGGTTGCCTTTTGTAATGGTATGAAAGCACAAAAGACACCCGATAGTGTCTTAATAAAAAAGGCTAAACTTGAAATTTACGACAACCCTGATCACACCATCAAAATCGGAGAACAATTATTACAAAGATCTCATGATATCAAAACTTCTATCAATCTTTACATGCTGCTTTCAACAGCCAATATTGCCAAAAGAAATTTTGAAGAGTCTTTACAATATATTCTAAAAGCAAAAGAACTGTCTCAGAAAACCAATGATCCCAGAAGCCAGGCAGGCGTTCTCATCTCAGTTGCGATCCAATATCAGCAAATGGAACTTTTCAACAAATGCTTAGAAACATTGAATGAGGCAGAACAGTATATTGCAAAAATTCCTGAAAAAAATCCGGAGAAATACATTGAAACGGCTGCAAGCTACGCAATAAGAGGAATGGTATATAAAAGTCAGTCTAACTCAGAAATTGCTTTGGAAAAATTCCTGATTTCTATACGAAATTATGAAAAGGTTCCTGTAAAGAAAACCACTTATTCTAATATGAGTGTGGTGTATTACAATATTGGGTACTGTTATCTTAATCTCAATCAAATTGATAAAGCGCAGGAGGCTTTCTTACAGTCTATCAGCTATGCCCGGAAAAATTATGCAAAAAGTCTGGAAGCATTCGCTTTGAAAGGAATTGCAGAAATACATAAGCAAAGACATGAAAATCAAGCTGCAATAAACCTTTTACTAAAAGCTGAGGATCTTTCTAAAAATACCGGAGATATCATCCTGAACGAAGGACTTTACAAAGAATTAGCTGAAAATTATCTTGCTATGGGACAGCAAAATCTCTATCAGCAGTTTAATAAAAAACACATGGAAATGCGATTTAAAAGAAAGCAAAATGAACTGAAGTCCATTAATCAGGTGATCGACAACCACAACAAGGAAACAGCTTTGAAAAGTGAGAAACTGAAATCTGATTATCGTTATATTAAAATGGGTTCTGTTTTCCTGGGATGTATTTTGATCGTGCTGCTTTTATATTCTATTGTAAAAATCAGAAAACAGAATAAGAAGTTTCATAAAGAGATACAGCAAATGATAAGAACATCATAAGCTATGAAAATAAAAAACATCCCAAATTGGGATGTTTTTTATGATCTATAATTTTTAATTTATTTACCAATAACTTCAGTAATCGGATTTCCTACATTTCCACTTGGAAACTGGATTTTCAATAAAGAAGATACCGTAGGAGCAATATCTGTCATGGGATATTCTTTGTTGCTTTCTCCCTGTTTCACTCCCCATCCCATAAAGATCAATGGAATGTGAGAATCGTAAGAATTCCATACACTGTGTGTAGTTCCTGTTTTAGAATATGGCGGAAGCATAGAATCATGAGAAATTAACTGGATATCTCCACTTCTCTGTCTGTTGATTCCATTAATAATTCTTTGTTTTATTGGCTCCGGAATGCTTGCCTCCTGAACTTTGTCTACAGAAACAGCATATAAAACAGTAGGATCTTTCTCAATTTCTTTTACCGCAAAGTTTCTTACATCATCCAATTCAAGCTTGTTGTCTGCCAATACTTTTCTGTCGAAATAAACCTGGTAGTTATCAATAGCATTAACCAATTTATCTGCTCCGAATTTCTCTTTCAGTTTCTGGTTCAGATTCTTTTCTGCATCTTCTCCGAAGAAACCAGTTGGGATTTTATGTTCTTTCAGGAACCCTACAGAGTGTGCTCCACCATGGTCAGCAGAAAGGAAAACAGTGTACTCTCCTTTTCCTACTTTTGAATCAAGATATTTGAAGAACTCTGCCAAATCCTGATCTAGTCTGATATAAACATCTTCTACTTCAATAGAATTCGGGCCGAATTTATGTCCTGCATAATCTGTAGACGCAAGGTTGATCGCTAAGAAGTCTGTGATATTATCTCCACCCAGTTTTTCACCTTCTACAGAAGCTTCTGCCAATTTTAAAGTCAAAGTATTTCCGAAAGGTGTGTAACGGATATTGTCTTTTTTAGTCTGGTAGTCTTTTGCTAAATTACTGTAAGGGAAAGTAGGTGTTTTTGCACTTCCCAACAGGCCTTCCCAAGGAGAATTGTCTGGTGCACTTTCAGTATATTCATTGATTGGAAGTAAAGTATTCCATCCGTTAGCTACTAATTTTTCAGGAAGGTTCTGTGAGTTAAATGATTTTACCCACTGAGGAAGATCATTCATATACCATGTACTGGTAATGAAATTCCCTGTACTGTCATCAAACCAGAAAGCTCCGTTTGGAGTGTGTCCTGCAGGAAGAATAGAAGCACGGTCTTTCAAAGAAACACCAACAACTTTTCCCTGGAAGTTCGTTGCCAGTCTCAATTCGTCAGTTACTGTGGTAGACCAAAGATTCTTTGGAGAGTGGCTTCCTGTTTTTGTATTGGTAGTTCCTACTGGCTGAACGCTCTCATCCGCAGTACAATAAACTCCTTTACCTGTTTCTTTATCCGTCCAGTCGTTTCCTGCAATTCCATGAATAGCCGGTACAGATCCTGTATAGATACATGTATGACCCAAAGCCGTAATGGTAGGAACATAAGGAATATGTACATTATTCAAAGAATATCCTGTATTCAAAAGTCTTTTAAAACCATCATTCCCATACTTACCGTAAAAACGGTACAAATAGTCCCAACGCATCTGGTCTACTACCAGACCTACAACTAATTTGGGTCTTTCCAGTTGAGTATTTCTGTTCTTCTGTGCATTGATTGTAACTACGGACAATAAAGTAGCTGCCGCAATTGAAATGTTCCTAAGCATCCAAGTAAATTTTTATTGACAACAAATTTAAGGGTTTTGAAAGTTTTGGAGTGTGAAATTTTATTTAAATTTGATTATTGTACAATTATCAATAATCTTCTATGATTTTAGGTGTATACTGGTATTTCAAATTTCCGGATCAATTATATGACTTTCAATTTTTCAAATTTTATCCCGGATATGGAGGACATGCCGATAATCCTGCTGAACTGGCAGCAAGAATTCAGGTTGAAAATACAGATGATTTTATCCATAAACTGGAAGCGCTAAAATCAGATTTCAAGAAAACATATCTACACCTGAATATCGATGGAAATCAAATCATCATCAATATTGGAGACTATATGCTTTTTGATTTTCATTTTCAGTTTGCCAAAGAGGTTGAAGAGCTATTGATCCGTGAAAATGCAGTATTATTGGATGCAAGTCTTCCTTTTACCATTCAATCCAGCCAAAACTATCCTCCGGAAAGAGAGGAATTCAAAACTATACAGCATCGTTTCATTCAGATGGTCGGTTCTGACTTCAAAAAAAGTAATGCAGAAAACTATGCAGCCAGAATAGATTGTAATCTGCCTTTACAGCATAAAAAACAGCTCATTGATGATGTGGCCCAGATTTGCAGAGAAGAAAACCTCGATATATTTTATTATAATGATTTTGATTGTAAAGATCATTGTAACCTGATGCTTTTTTTCACCAACGGCAGACAGAAAAAAGAAGCCATTCAAAAGGTTGACATCAATTCTTTTGGCAACAAAGTAAGACAGCTGACTCAAAAATACCCTCTTCATTTCGGTCATTTCGGAAGTTTCAAAGAGTATCCTTTACATGGGCCTCATATAAAACTGATGACAGATGAAGAATATATTATCAACAAGAAATAAAACCATTTAAATTCAATCATATGATCAAATTCAAGTATGTCATTCTCTATGTAGAAGATGTAGAAATGTCTATGAACTTTTATAAAAATACCTTTGGCTCTGAAATAAAATTCATCACCCCCGAAAAAGATTATGGTGAACTCCTGACCGGAGAAACAAGTCTCTCATTCGCCTCTGTGAGCCTGGCCAATTCCAATATTAAAAAAGGATTTATAACAGCCCAAAAAGAAGACCAACCTTTCGGGATGGAACTGGGGTTTACAACAGATAATGTAGAGGCTTTGGTAGAAAAAGCAATAAAAAACGGAGCTGTCCTTTATGAAGACATTGCTATAAAACCATGGGGACAAAAAACGGCTTATATTAAAGATCCCAACAATTATCTGGTAGAAATTTGTACTGAAATTCAATAAAATAAAAATATACAAGGGTGGAAATAAAAAAATTACAAAAACTAACCTCTGATCCAAGCCTGGATTGGGGACATAACGGGTATACAACGGACATAAGATATGTGGTTTCCTCTATTGAGTTCGGAGGTTCTTTTGAGTTTATTTTAAAAGAGAAGCCCTTACCTTACCAAAAAATATGGGAAACGACTTCTGAAGATCTTGAAGAATTGAATACCATCATTGAACAGGGAAATTCTTTAGGTGCTTTTGTTAATGAAGAATTGGCAGGCTGGATTATTTGTGAACACAGGACCTGGAACAATAGTTTTTATATAGAAAATATCCTGATCAACGAAAAATACAGAAGACAGGGAATCGGCATTATGTTGATTAAAAGTGCCATTAAAGAAGCCAGAAAATTGAATTCCAGAGTGATTGAACTGGAAACACAGAATACGAATTATCCTGCGATACAATTTTACAGAAGAATGGGATTCAATATTACCGGGCTGAATACAAGATTGTATGAAAATGCAGAGGAAATTGCACTTTTCATGACTTTAGATATAGAGTAATTTCACCTCATTTATTAAAACACTTGCTGGTGTGTTAATATTTTTATACATTAGTAATCAACAAATTAAAAATGATTACTATGAAAAATTTAAAAAAATTAAAGAGAAATCAGCTTGTGTTGATCAGTGGTGGCGACACTCCTTATGCATTGTGTGATATGGATGGAAATTGTCCGCCCACTATAGGTTCATACTATTGCAGTGGAGGTACCTGCTACAGAGTTTCTGAGGGCGGTGGCGGTGACCCTGGCTGTACTGAACCTATGC
>CBFQYI010000082.1:0-12430 GCA_965720825.1 uncultured Chryseobacterium sp.
TGCTGGTGGGGCGGTAGAACGGGATAGGCGATGAAAAAAACAAAAAAAAGAAAAGCAAGAAAGTAATATTTCGATTATAAATTATTTTTTTGATTAAATAGTTTTCATTTATTTTAAAACGCAATATTATTTTTAGTGAGTGAATTAATATTATTTTTTTATTTTATTAAACATATTTTTTTAAAATTAAAATGTTAAAAATTTTTTTTATTCCTTTTAAAAAACGCTGCGGGGGCCCAACGCCCCCCCGAAGCTTTATTATTTATAGTATCTGGATTGGTTTCTTGAATTCGTCAATCGCTACAAAAGTAAAATCACCAATAATCGCCTTTTCTCTTTCATAGGAATACATCTGTTCAGTGTAAATTTCAACGTTTACTTTCATACTGGTTTTTCCCACGTATGAAACTTTCCCGATCAGTTCAACGATGGTTCCGGCAGGAATAGGTTTTTTGAAATCGATCTTATCACTGCTTACTGTTACCACTCTTTTTCTGGCAAAACGGGTTGCTGTAATAAAAGCTACTTCATCCATCAACTGCATCGCTGTACCTCCAAAAAGGGTATCGTAATGATTGGTTGTGTTAGGGAAAACCGCTTTAAAGATTCTGGTTTCGGATGCTTCAATTCTTTCTTCTGTAGTCATATATCATTATTAATTAAAGCGATAAGAAATGATTGGAAACAACAGAATAATGACAGGAACTTATAGAATTCCTGAAACAATCCATCAGATCAATACAACTTCAAATCGCGAAAGTTACATGTTTAAGAAAAAGGCAGGTCTCCTGACTTGTAACATCATTTATCTCCTTCCCATGCCTCGCACAGTGGATCTTTGATAAAGACTTCAGTTACTTACAGTTGCGCGACAGTCCGTGATTTTCACACGGTTCCCTTTTAATCTGCAGTGATGCAGAACCAATTTCTGTGATGAATAAGTGTAAAACTTTTCGAATGCAAAAATAATGAATTTATTCCGGATTATGGTAAATAATCTGGCTGATTACTCGTCCTTTCTTAATCGTCCAGAGTGTAGTGTATCTGTTTTCTCCTGAACCGTTTATCATATAAAGGAAAATATTATCGTTATCAAGAGAAGTAACCCCAATGTTCTCAAAATCCATGGTAGGCTGGAACATGTTTTTGATGGCTTCTCTTACAAAAACAGATCCTCTTCCGGGCTGCTGTACTCTGATGGATTTGATTTCAGTCATTCCTTCCGGAAGATCATTCCCGATTCCCCATGGTTTTACTTTATCAATGGTAAGAATTTTTCCTTCTGCATCTTTTTCCTTTTTACGGTATCCGGCATTGGAAGGATAAATATCAATCACCACTTTGCTTCTTTGAGCAGTAGGAATCTTAGGATCAGAATTGTCAGTGAAAATAAGGGATTTTCCGTTTTTAGATTTAGAAGGAGTGTAGGCAGGAAGCTGGTCCACATAAGCAATACGTCCTTTATTCACCATTCCTTCTTTATCAAGAGTTTCATAACGTACAAAAGGTTTGTCGTCATCCTGTTTCTCCGGATATTTGATCCAGATCCATTCTGTTTCTCCGGGAGCCGGTTTTACATAAACAAATACATCTCCTTTACGCATACGGATCTTGTCAACAATTTTTCGGTAATCGTCTTTATGTACACGTACGTTGGCATATCCTTCTTCAGCTTTTACAACTCCAAAAGGAACTTTAGTCTGTCCTTTTACAAAGGCAATGGATAAAATACTGAAAGCGGATAAATAGAATGCTTT
The DNA here is from genome assembly GCA_965720825.1 of uncultured Chryseobacterium sp. Lineage (GTDB taxonomy): Bacteria > Bacteroidota > Bacteroidia > Flavobacteriales > Weeksellaceae > Chryseobacterium. Next base: position 1,758 of record CBFQYI010000082.1, read on the forward strand.
ATTTATGAAAGTCATCATGAAAATTTTTTGATCCCTCAAATATATAAATTAAATGCTTTTCGGAAGATAATTATACTGTTGCAGTTCTTTTAAATCTTGTATTTGTTTCAGATAGCCTTCACGCAGAAGATATATACGGTCTGAAATATCGAGAACTTCCTGATAATTATGATCAGAAATAATGAATCCCTTATTTGCAGACTGTTCAATAATTACTGCTTTCAATGCTGCAGAAATTTTAGGAGAAAGACTGTGGAAGGGTTCATCCAGTAAAACAAAATCCGCTTCAGAATAAATAATCATTAAAGCTTCAATAACCCTTTGCTCACCTCTGGAAAGATTTTTAGGTTTCTCTGACAAAAAAGGACGGATCAGGTCTGAAGTTAATAGAAGATCTGTATTTTTCTTATGGCAAAAAAGAGGAATTAAGCTTTTAACGGTATTGTATTTCGGCAAGAAAATATCCTGTGGAAGGTAAGCAATTCTGTTTTTTCTATCGGAAATACTTTTCAGAACTTTGTCATTGTACCTTATAAACTGGGTATCACTACTGGCAGTTCCAAAAATAATTTTTAATAATGTTGATTTTCCAACACCATTTCTGCCCAGAATTCCAATAATCTGTCCGGTTTCGCATCCTAGATAAATGTCCTGCAGGATATTATTATCGTTAAAAGACTTGGTTATGCTGTCAATATGAAGCTTACTCATAAAATCCCTGTTATTATTTTGACAATCACACAGACAGATACCGTTAATCCCCAAAGGAAACTTCTGGAAAATCCTAAATTGGCATAAAAGTAATATTCGTTTTTAAACCGGAGTTCATAGATAAAATAATGAAGGACAGGAGAAATCAAAAGAAAACTCAATCCAAAGTTCTCAATACTGAAAGAGGATAAACAAGAAGCTAATAAAGAAAATATAAGGGTAGGAAGTAATATTTTTTTATAAAAAATCCAGAGAGTAGGAACACTTTTGAACATATATTAAAAGCATGAAGTTTCTGTGTGCTTTTACACGGTATTGTCAAATGTATTAAAAAATATAATACTATATGGAGAATTTTAAGTAATATTTGAAAAAATACCTTATTTTTCACAGGAATTTTAAAACTAATAAACATGACCAAAAAACTACTTTTTGTATTCTCTTTTATGTTGGGAATATCCAACTTTCAAGCAACTCATAAAATAGAAGAAGAACCCCAATCTTTATTGTACTGTGATACTAATGCTCCAACAGGGCTTCAGATGTCGAATATAACGCTTACCACGGGAACAGTTACCTGGACGGCTGATCCCAATACACCCAATAACAGGGTCAGATACAGAATACCGGGAACTACTACATGGATGGCAGCTGATGTTGCCCCAGGACAAAATTCTTTCACAATTACTGGTTTGCAACCTTGTACAACGTACGAAGTACAGGTAGTGAAAGTGTGTACGACACAGGGTTTATGGTCTAATCCTATATTTTTTACAACAACACTTAATTATTGTGCAAGTGCTTCTACAGATACCACGATGATGCATATTTCCAATGTGACCGTAAATTCTACAGGAGTTACCTCTCCAATGGTAAGCGATTCCGGATCTTCCAATTATACAGATTACAGAAGTGATTTAAGTCGTAGAGTTAAATTTTTTATAGGAAGTACAGGAAATAAGCTTTCAGTAACCAATACGTGGACGGGGAGTCCAGGCGCAACAACAGTTACGGCATGGATAGATCTTAATGCCAACGGAATTTTTGAATCGAGCGAAAGAGTAATGGTTGCCAATAATGTCACTCAGGCTGCTCCGGCAGTATCTGTGTTTACGATTCCAAGTTTGGCAGCAGTGACACTATGTGGTGTTACCATGAGGGTTATTTCCAATCAGACAATGCCTGTGGATGCTTGTAGTACATTTACCTATGGGGAAGTTGAAGATTATGGAGTAGATTTGATCAATCTCACCCTTGGAGTGGAAGAATCAGGAAAGTCTGTAAAACCTGAAATTTATCCTAATCCCGCCTCTGATGTTTTAAATATTTCCGGAATTTCAGAAGCAACATATTATGAAATTTATAATATTACGGGACAGAAAATTGAGGAAGGAAAAGTTTCAGATCATCATGTAAACCTTCATCAGTTATCAAAAGGGGTTTATTTTATCCAGCTGAAAGACAAAGAAAATGTAACCCGATTAAAATTCATTAAGAAGTAAAAAGAAAAAAGAGTGTTTGAAAAAATACTCTTTTTTTAATCTAGGAATTGTATAGTAAGATATTGTATTTTGAATATTCAAAATTGATTTTTTTATTAAATTAAAATGTTATTATAGGAACATCCTTATCCGGATAGTTATTAAACTGGTTGATTATTTTCTGTAAATATTCATTTGTTGCCTCATAGTTTTTATCTTTAATCCCCTTAAACTCATAATTAAACTATCTCCCAAATCATTTTTGAAGTTAATGTGATGTGCGGCAGGGTCATTCATAAAATCATTGATATCCTTTATTAGCTTTTCTTTTCTTATATTTTCTTTGTTGTTCGTTATTTCTGACTGCTCATTCAACTTTTTAATTTCAATCAGTTCAAAACAATAATCCTTGTCTAATGATTCAGCTTTAATGACTAAACCTGGTAGTCCTGAAAAAACATAAGGCCCATCGTTGATTGGAATATCATGGGTGTATAAAAGTTTCCATTCTCTCTTTCCAAAATTAGCAAAAGCTTCATGAGTTATATAATCATTATACTTTCCAAACTTCTTGATATTGTAATACTTGATATTGTTTTCCCTATACCAGTAATTGAACTGGTTAAAATTACCTCCTATGATGTAATGATTTTTTGATAAATCTTTAAAAATTTTAAACCTCAGAAATGAACTAGTAATGGATGCCACATCTTTAAAATTATTTTCATTAACAAGGGAATCTATTTTTTCTTTATTTAGATTATAAAAAATACTTTGTCCATTAATTATTTTTAAGGTCATATACTCTTTTGCAAATGAATCACTTTGTTTTAAAGGTTTAAACCTAACTTCGTAAATAATTTGATAATTCTGTCCAAAATAAATAGAGAAAGATCCCAAAAGGAATATAATGATAACGACTTTGGATAAAATATTTTTATTAATCATTAAATTTTTCACTTAATATTTTTTGATAAAATTCTTTTTCAGGACTATTTATATGTTCCAAATAGCGAAACTTGTTAAGGAAATAAAATTTTTGACAACTTTTGGATAAGAACTGATTAGTACTGTCATCTTTTGTAGTTTCAATGATAGCATAGGTTGGTAGCTCTATTCTTAATACATCTTTATTTTTTGCTAAAACCTCTATAATTTTATAATGATAATAATCACTACAGCTGAATTTTAAAATATCGGCTTTTATATATTTTTTATAATAATAATCAATAGCCTCCTGAGAGAAATTCTTATTTTCTGCGCTATTGACGGCTGAAAAAATGGTGTTAAGCCAATTATATTTGATGTAATTTTTCATTTTCTTGACAGAATTGTTCTCAGTATCAGCCGATATAATACTTTCTTGCTTGATATTATTCATAATGTTAAGCAAGATGAGCTCTGAAGATCTTTTTAATTCTCCAAGATTTTTTTTCTTAATGGTATTTAGGTAAATATTTATTTTTCCAAATGTTTCAATATTCAGTTTTTCATTAATATATTCATGGATATTGGCCTTATCACCATTATAAATAATACTATTATCACTTGTAATAATAATATTAAGCTTGTCTGCGGGTTCAAGAAATACATTTATAAATTTATCAAGTCTATTGTTATTTTTGACTGAGATTCCTTCTGTAGTATTGGGAAACTCTTTTTTTTCATGATCATTGATAACAATTTCTTTTTGGTTATTATTTATGATGATGATTTCTCCTGTATTATTTGTTATGGATACTTTTTGGGAGGCAAAAGTGGAGAAATAAAATAAGAGGATATATGATATCCTCTTACTTAAATATGATTTTTCCATATTCAGATTGATTTTAACGAATGCATGTTGGCTCATTTCTATAGCATCTGCAAATATTAAAGCAAGCTTCTGCATTATCTGCAATAGTGTCTATTGGAGGTAATCCAGATCCTGATGGACTACAATGACAATTAGGTTCTACACCTCCTTTTAGAGTTCTTAGTTCAAGTCTTGATAGTTTTTTAAGATTTTTATGGTAAGTTTATTTTTTGTAAATGTAACGATTAGTTTTGATAATTTTCCATCAAATGTCACAAAAAATCATTTAAACGTGAAATAATTATTTTTTTATATTTACTATATATGAATATATTTTATTATTCCAAAGTTTCCCATTTATATTCAAAGGTTGGGAAAACCTTAAGCATATCGATAGAAAAATGAAGAATAGCATAAAAAGAGAGAGTACCTTCTGGTGCTCTCTCTTTGTATTTGCGTTAATTTAATTTCTTATTCATTAAATTCTCTCAAGTTCATCCGCATCAATCGTAGTCTTGAAAGTTCCGTAATTGACAATCACTTTATTTCTGGAAATTTTTTCGATAGTTCCTACACTGGTACTTCCGGTAATACGAACACGTTGTCCGATTTTCATCCACACAGCACGATCAGTTTTACGTTTCTCTTCAAGTTTTTCATTGGTTTCTGCAATTTTTTCAATAACATCCTCCTTTTTCAGCTGTTGGGTGATTTTTCTCTTAACAACCTGCAGTCGTTTGGTTTCATCCTTATCACTGCCCAGTTTTCTGAATTTCTCCTGTTCAAGAAGTTTTACAAAATCTTTTACCACATCCTTTCTGGATTTTCCTTTGGTATAGCTGTCGATGAATGTTTCAATCTTATTCCCGAACTGTAGTTTACGGTGTTCTTCCTCATACAGCTTCTGGAAATTGAACAGTTTCTGCTGAAGCTGCTCATTCAGTTTCTGAAGGTTATCGCGTTTATCTTCTACAGACTCTTTTCTTTCTGCAAGATCAGATTTCAGTTTTTCAACTTCAAATTTTTCCTGCTGCAGTTTTACAATTGTTTTGTCAAGATTAACAATATCATGTTCTACTTTTTTCTTCGCAGAGTGGATAATGAATCTCGGGATTTTATTCTTTTCCGCAACTTCAAAAGTGAATGAACTTCCTGCCTGTCCCACTTCCAGCTTATACATCGGCTCCAATGTTTCTTCATTGAAAAGCATGGCTGCATTCTGAGCGTTGGGAAGTTGTTCTATTACCAGTTTAATATTGGTATAGTGCGTTGTAATGATGGCAAAACTCTTTTTGTCATAGAAAAACTCCATGAAACTTTCTGCCAACGCACCTCCAAGCTCAGGATCAGAACCTGTACCGAACTCATCAATCAACAGAAGTGTATTGGCATCAGCCTCACGAATGATCCCGGACATTTTCTTCAACCTTGATGAATAGGTGGATAAGTGGTTTTCAATAGACTGGTTGTCCCCAATATCAGTCATGATTTTCTCAAAGAAAAACATTTCAGACTTAGGATGAACCGGAACCAGAATACCACTCTGAATCATTAGCTGCAGTAATCCTACCGTTTTCAAGGTAATTGATTTTCCACCGGCATTCGGACCGGAAATACAGATAATCCTGTTATGATCTGTTAAAGTAAGGGTCTGAGGGTGAATAATTTTATTCTCAACTTTGTTTCTTAACCATAAAAGAGGATGGTAAGCATCTTTTAATCTCAGCGTTTTATGATGGTTTATTTTCGGAAGAACTCCGTTAATGACTTCACCAAATTTCGCTTTGGCTCTCGTAAGATCAAGGTCAAAAATATAAATCTGATATCTCCATAGCTGAGGTTGAAATTCTGCCAGTTCTGCAGTAAGTTTACGGAGAACTTTATCGATTTCTTTTTTCTCTTCCTCTTCATTTTCACGCAGCTTGAAATAATGTTTTACCACACTGTCCGGCTGAATATACGTGATGGAACCTGTTTTGGAAATTCCTAATGTTCTTCCGGCAACCCTTTTTTTGAATCCTGATTTTACAGCCAAAACCCTTTGGTCGTCAATAATCGTTTCCCGGATATCATCCAGAAAATCACTCTGTCCATACGTGGTAAGCGCACGGTTGAAGTTTTCCTGAATCGCCTTTTTAGCAAGCTGAATCTCAGTTCTTATCCCTTTCAGAGCTGGAGAAGCTTCATTTTTTACTTCACCAAAACGGTTAAAAACCTTATCTACCTTCTCAATGATCTCTTTTCTGAATTCCAGTACAGAAACTTCTTCCAATAAAGTAGGAAACGTTTCCGGCATGGTAGGGAAGAATTTCTGAAGTCTTCCGATCTGTTCCGTGATGGTTTTTATTTTGATGAAAGCAGCATTTTCCAGACGGTAATTCTCAATCAGCATCAATTTCAGCTCACTTTCAATATCTTCATATTCATCAAACGGAATCGCATTTGAACTTTCAAAACTCGACAGATATTCTGAGGTTTTTTTTAATGAAAGTTCCGCCTCGTCAATTTCCATCGGACGAAGTTGAAGAATTTTTTCTCTTGTTTTCGGAGAATACGCAAATGGGGAGATTTCCGCGAGCAATTGCGGAAACTCTAATTCGTCTAAATCTTCTTTATCTATATACACAGTGCAAATTTAGTGAGAATTTTGATTATTACGTATATCTGAGAGATTTACAGAATAAATTAACTGTGAATAGGAAGACTATGGAGTTCCTTTTTTATTAAAAATTTTCAAACTTCAAAAAAGATCAAATTTTTTACACGCAAAGTTTTTATTACTAAACCTTATCCTTTTAAGGAAGCAAAGAAGGGAATCAATACATTAATTCTTTCTAAATTATTCGGTTACTTTTCTGCTTCATCAGCTACTTAGCTGCATTTCTTTGCTTGCTGAAAATGAGTAATATAATGCAATAACCTTTGAATTTATATAAATTTATGCTATTCTTTTTATTACATTTGAGATGTGAAACTAGAAACCTCAAGATTGATTTTAAAGGGAATCAATGAAAGATATACAGAAGATATTTTAAAAATCCGAGGTAATCCGGAAGTCAATAAATTTGTGAAAAGAGTTTCACCAAAGACCAACTATGATGCGCTTCAGTTTATTTTAACGATTAAGCAAAGAACTCAAAATAATCAAACAGTTTATTGGGGAATTTCTTTAAAAGATCAGCCAAACCTTATCGGAACCATCTGTCTCTGGAATTTTTCTGAAGACCGGAAAACAGCAGAAGTTGGCTATGAACTGTTACCAGAGTATCACAGACAGGGAATTATGTCTGAAGCATTGAATGCGGTAGTAGAGTATGGATTTAACGAACTCGATCTACAGGAAATTGTAGCCATTACCAATACATTCAATGAAAACTCAAAAGGACTTCTTTTAAAACATCATTTTATTTTGCAGGAAGGAAAACAGGATGAAGGTTTTCCGGATAATATTATTTTTAGTTTGAAAGGGCAGTCCGGTGATCGTCCGTAGGAAATCTAACAGGTTTTTCTCTATCTTTATCACCGATTGAAATTACATATGAAAAATGAAATAAAATCTTTAACGGGACTTAGAGGGATTGTTGCATTATGGGTAGCGTTTTTTCATTTTAGCTTTTTTAGGAATGAATTCATTCAGGATATAGTAGGAAAGGGGTATGTAGCGGTTGATATCTTTTTTGTGCTGAGTGCTTTCTTACTGACGGTTTCTTACTCTGATAAATTTAAAAATCTGAATTATAAATCAATAGAGGTTTTTTATAAAAAGAGAGTTAACAGAATTTATCCGGTCTATATTGTATCAGTTGTTTTTATTGCCTTGTTTTTAATGAAGACTTCTATAGCAGGATTTCTGATTAATGCCAGTTTATTACAATGTTTTTTTAATCCTGATTATCTGCTGAATGTGGTCTATTGGTCACTAAGTACAGAATGGGTTTGTTACTTAATATTCCCTTTTATGCTATGGCTTGTCCTGCATTATAAAATACGCAGCGAAATTTTAATTATTACCAGTTTGGTTTTGAGGTTTGCGCTACCTTATATTCCCGATCATTTATATATAGGTTCTGAACATCCGATGCAAGTAGGGGAATCACCAAGATATCTTGATCTTCCTTACGGACTGGTTTCTCTGCTAAGAACAGTTTCTTCCTATTTTCTTGGAATTGGAATTGCCCTTCTGCCACCCTTTAAAATGAAGAAAGAAAACCTGATCCTTTATATCATTCTCCTATTATTTGTGTCCATGCTGTTTATTGAAAAAGGGCTCTTGTTTATCCCTTTATTATCAGCATTGATGATCAAATATCTGTATGAAGGAAAGTCAAATTATCTGAAAGCATTTTTAGAAACTAAAACGGTGTATTTTTTAGGAAATATTTCCTACTCGTTATACATTATCCATTATATGGTGAAGAAACAGAATTTCGTTATTGTAAATTCCTATCATCTTAATAATCTGTTATTAATCTCCTTTTCATTATTGCTGTCCTATTTTTCGTATATGCTGATTGAAAGAAAAGTGAAGATATTTAAAGTATAATGAAGGCTCTTATTTTATTTTAATATTATTATTTTTGCACTATGACCTGGACAGAAATTTTAGCCCCGATAAAGAGTACGGAATACTTTACCACCCTTTGGGAGAAAGTGAAGAATGAATATGCAACAACCAAAGTTTTTCCACCAAAAAATCAGATTTTCAGAGCATTGGAACTTACAGCTTTTGATGATGTTGAAGTGGTGATTATTGGTCAGGATCCTTATCATAATGATTATCAGGCGAATGGTTTGTGTTTCTCTGTTTCTGAGCAGGTTGCAGCACCACCATCACTGAAAAATATTTTTATTGAGCTAAAAGATGATCTGGGAGTGGTAAGAACTTCCAAAGAACTTGATGACTGGGGAAAACAGGGCGTTTTATTGCTGAATGCTACGTTAACGGTTCGTGCGCATACACCGAACTCTCATAAAGACCTTGGCTGGGAAAAGTTCACGAACTTTATCATTAAGGAGATTTCAGATAAAAAAGAGAATGTGGTTTTTGTTTTATGGGGCGCTTTTGCACAAAAAAAAGCCGAACTCATAGATCCGGCTAAACATTTTATTATTAAGTCGGCACACCCTTCACCTTTTTCAGTGTACAGAGGTTTTTTTGGAAGCAAGCCTTTCTCAAAAATTAACGAATATCTTGTTTCCAAAGGGAAGAAGCCTATTTCCTGGTAGAATCAGCAGATTGATCTGCTTTTTTTATCGTAATTCCGATTTTATATTTTCCGGCTAATCCTTTTGTTCCATCCTGTGATTTTGGATAAGGAGCAATGTCCTGTAATGTGATAGTATATCCGTTGAATTCCGTCGACTGGTGGTAATTTCTTGCCGGATAATCTGCGCTGGCTAGGTTCAGAGTCATTGGTCGGGTAGAAGTTCCCATTACTTCCACCTGAGCAAGAGCAACACCTGCCCAGATACATTGAGCGCCTTCAGGACAACGGCTGTCCTCAGAAACTCCTTTGAATGTCACATTCATCTGGTATTCTCTTAAAAACTTATTTTCTCCTTCAGTCAGATAAATAACACCGTCTTTCTGATGATCAGAGCTTGTTGTTTTTGTACCTGTGGACATTTCTGTAGCTTTTGTATTAATTCTGGATTTCTTTTGGGCATCGCATCCTGTTAATGCAAATATTCCCAGACTGAGTATGACAATTTTATGGAACATAGTTTCTATTTAATTAAATGACGTTAAACATATTAAGTAATACTACCAAAAACATTGCCACTCCTACCACAAAACTAAATCCGGTTCCGTAAATGAATCCAATCAATGCTCCTTTGGTTGATCGTAAGGCTTTATTCATATCCTTACTGTCGTGAAGTACTTCACCAATAAATACCCCTGCAAACATTCCTATCAGAAATCCCAATGGAATAGGAATAAATATTCCAACAATAGTTCCAATAACAGAACCGATACTTCCCCAACGTGTACCTCCATATTTTCTGTTGGTTTTTGCCGGAATCACATAGCTTAACACTACAGAAGCTGCCGTAAGAATTCCGAATGCCCAGATATAAACCATGGAAAGATCAGCATCCGTCCCGAATTTATAGATCAACAGTCCGCAGATACTCAGCAAAAGACCAGGCAATACGGGAAGAAAAGTTCCCAATATTCCAATAAATAAGAGAATAAGGCAGAAAATATTAATAATCGTTGTATCCATTCTTTAAAAAATATATACGCAATATAAAAAAAGTGGCCTTATAAAAAGCCACTTTGAGAACTGAGTTATAAAATTTTATTACAAATTTAAGATGACGTATTCCAGAATCGGTCCTGCCTTACCGATATTTCCACTTGCATGGTTATGGAATGTGGTATAATAGATATTTCCACTGTTTGTTGTTCCTGAACATGATCCCATATAATCGCCGTGCGCCTGGTGGGCATTCCACGCATTCTGATTAATGGTGATGGTAACAGTGTTTCCATTGGCTGTATGATGGCAGATGGTCATATGATTATTGTTTAAAGACGTCCCCACCGTGATCTTAGGAGCCGTTTTATCCACGTACTTATTGGTTCTTATCATCAGTGGTTCGTTATCTTTCTGTACCAATACTTCCCAGAATAAGGGATCATAGTACTGGATTTTTTGCCACAGAGACATATCATACTGGAT
>CBFQYI010000083.1:0-12350 GCA_965720825.1 uncultured Chryseobacterium sp.
TAGATATTAGTATTTTAGGTTAATTAATTTTAGCATTTCCCCTGAATTCATGGGGTTTTACAAATAATTGTAAAATTTAAAAAAGCAAGTATATTTCGCTCTTGTTAGTAAAATAGAGTTTTTTTATTCATAATATTGTGAAAAACTCAATAACTTCTCTTAACTAGGATTTATTTCTGTAAAAGTCCAAATTTTAACAATGATATTAATCACATTAACAAATTTTAATATTAGTGGAGACCACTGTAAATTTGCCCTCAGAAAGTATTAAAATTTTTTAAAATGAAAAAAATATTATTAGCGGGTGCTGTTGCACTTTTTGGTTTATCAAACGCTCAAATTGCTAAAGGAACTACATATTTATCAGGATCTGTTGGTTATTCTCAAGTAGAATCTAACAACGGTAACGATAAAAAAGAAAACTTCAACGTATTACCTACAGTTGGATATTTCGTAAACACTAACTTAGCAATCGGATTAGGAGTTGGTTACCAGACTGAAAAAAACACCCTAACTACTACTACAACTTTAGGAAACACTACAATTGTAAACGAAGGTGTTGTTAAAACTCCTGCTTTTGTTGTTGCTCCATTCGTAAGAAAATACTGGACTTTATCTGACAAGTTATATTTCTTCGGACAATTAGCAGTACCAATGCAGTTTGGAAAAACTGAAACTGAAAACAGCTCTGTAGCTACTAACGGAAATACAGTTGTTACAAACTCTACTTCTACTGAAGCTAAATACACTAAAATTGGTGTTACTGTTAAACCAGGTTTAGATTATTTCTTAAACAAAAACTGGTCTATCGAAGCTACTATCGGTGAGTTCGGTTATAGCAACTACAAGCCAAAAGATGGTGATGCTACAAACAACTACAACTTCGGATTGAATTTATCTTCTGTAACTTTCGGAGTTAAATATGTATTTGCAAAATAATAAACAAAGCATATAGCAAGAAAGCCCTGAGAAACTCTTAGGGCTTTTTTTCTATACAAAAACTAATATAATAATCATGAAAAAAATCGTATTGATGGTCGCTGTGGCGCTTTTCGGTTTGTCAAATGCACAGATTGCAAAAGGAACTTCTTATCTTTCAGGTCAGGTAGGATATTACCACAATGAGAAAAACGAATTTGAAACCAATAGAAAGGATGATGTGATCAGAATCCTTCCTACAGCGGGGTATTTCGTTACTACTAACCTGGCCGTGGGACTTGGTATAGGCTATAAAAGTGCTGTTACAAAATACAAATTGGGTAATCCTGCCATCAGTAATGTATTTGAAGTTAAATATACCGATAATGCTTTTGTAGTAGCTCCATTCGTGAGAAAATACTGGACTTTATCTGATAAATTATACATCTTCGGACAGTTACAGGTTCCATTGGAGTTTGGTAAGGAAAAAATGAATGCAAACAGTAATATTAACGATGCGGATCCTTTGCTTACAGCTGCCTTGAACAAAGAAAATAACTATACTAATATTGGGGTGAATATCAAGCCGGGTCTGGATTATTTCGTGACTAAAAACTGGTCAATTGAAGCTACAATAGGAGAATTCGGGTACAATACTCACAAAAGAGACATTGACGGGGCAACAAGAACTGATGATTACAAATTTGGAATCAGTTTAACTTCCGTGACTTTTGGAGTTAAATATGTATTTGCAAAATAATAAATAAAATAGATATATTAGCCCTGAGATAGCCATCTTAGGGCTTCTTTAATATAAAACTAATTATAATCATGAAAAAAATCTTATTCGCATCTGCAATTGCTTTATTTGCAGGGGTAAAAGCACAAACTACATTCGGACTAAAGGCAGGTTATGCTTTATCAACATTAAATTCTGATGTAAACAGTGCCGATTTTGGTGGGGTAGGTGCAAATCTAGAATCTAAATCCGGTTTTTATATCGGTGGTTTGGTTGAACATAAATTGAACAGTAAATTTGCATTGCAAGGAGAAGTGGAATATGCTAATCTGGGAGGGAAAGCAGTAGTAAAAGTTTCCGGTGTTACAGTAACGGAAAAACTGCATTTTAACAGAATTGTTATTCCTGTATCAGCAAGGTATTATGCAACTCCTGAACTAGGGCTTTATGCCGGTCCATATGTAAGTTTCAGAACCAATACGAAAGCTAAAATTGAAGTAAGTGGAGCTCAGTCGAATCCAGCTGCTATCAACGAAGGTGAAAAATATCTTGAAAACTATTTTGATAATGGATTGAAGTCCACGGAATTCGGTTTGTTCTTAGGGGCTGATTATAATCTATACAAAGGATTATTCGTGGATGCCCGTTACAGTTTTGGTCTTACCAATATGATTAAAAATCCTGTAGATGGAGAAAAACTAAAGATGAATTTCTTCCAGTTAGGAGTAGGATACAAGTTTAAATAAACAGATCCTTGTATAAAAACAAAAAACTCTCAGAATTTCTGAGAGTTTTTTTATGAATGATTTTGTCTTTCTTATTTTCCGAACATTCCACCCATTCCAGGCATATTTGGCATTTTGCTCATCATCTGCATCATTTGCTTTCCTTGAGGACCTTGCATCATCTTCATCATTTTGCCCATCTGATCGAATTGTTTCATCAATTGATTCACATCTTCGATTTTTCTTCCGGCACCTTTAGCAATTCTACCTTTTCTCTGGGTATTGATAATAGAAGGTCTTCTTCTTTCTTCAGGAGTCATAGAATAGATGATCGCTTCAATGTGCTTAAACGCATCATCACTGATTTCTACGTCTTTAATCGCTTTTCCAACTCCAGGAATCATTCCCATCAAATCCTTCATGTTACCCATCTTCTTGATTTGATTGATTTGCTTAAGGAAATCGTCAAAACCGAATTCGTTTTTAGCAATTTTTTTGTGAAGTTTTTTAGCTTCTTCTTCGTCAAACTGCTCCTGAGCTCTTTCTACTAAGGAAACAACGTCTCCCATTCCCAGGATTCTGTCTGCCATCCTTTCCGGGTAGAAAAGGTCTAGAGCTTCCATTTTTTCTCCTGTAGAGATGAATTTGATTGGTTTTTCAACAACAGAACGGATCGTCAGTGCAGCACCACCTCTTGTATCACCATCTAATTTCGTTAAAACAACTCCGTCAAAGTTCAAAGCATCATTGAATGCTTTTGCTGTATTCACAGCATCCTGACCTGTCATGGAGTCTACTACGAATAGCGTTTCATTGGGTTTAATGAAGTAATGAACAGATTTAATCTCGTTCATCATCTGCTCATCAATGGCCAAACGACCTGCTGTATCCACGATTACTACATCATGACCGTTTGCTTTTGCAAAATTGATTGCATTTTCAGCAATGGTAGAAGGGTTTGTAGAACCTTCTTCAGTAAAAACAGGAACATTAATCTGTCCTCCCAATACTTTCAGCTGGTCAATTGCTGCAGGACGGTAAACGTCACATGCTACCAATAAAGGTTTTTTATTTCTTTTTGTCTGTAAATAATTAGCAAGCTTTCCTGAGAAAGTTGTCTTACCAGATCCCTGAAGACCTGCAATAAGGATTACAGAAGGTTTTCCTGAAAGATTAATTCCTTCCTGAGAACCTCCCATCAGGTCTACCAGTTCATCATGAACAATTTTCGTCATCAACTGTCCCGGAGTAAGGGAAGTAAGAACGTTTTCTCCTAAGGCTTTATCCTGAACTCTTTTCGTAAGATCTTTGGCAACTTTATAGTTAACGTCGGCATCTACCAATGCTCTACGGATCTCCTTTACGGTTTCCGCAACATTGATTTCAGTAATTTTTCCTCTTCCGGAAATATTGTGTAATGCCTTGTCTAATTTATCCTGTAAACTATTAAACATATTTATTGTAAATTATAGGTTTGCAAAAATAAGGAATTTTTAGCATATCTAAAGTTTTTCAAGGGTAATATTATATATATACGTAATATTATTATAGACAAGAAAAATGATAAATATCAAATCATGGTATAATCCGATAGAAAAAGTCTATTTTTGCGATCAATTAAAATATAGAATGAAAATCAATCCCAATATTCTTGTTGTCATTTTATTCTTTCTGACTTTCCTGGTGCATTTTTCTATTTGGAAATTTGTTTTTCATCTGGATGAAATTGTGATCATTAAATTTTACCTTTTTCTAAGTGTCATGTTTATGATGATGATCACACTTGTAATTTTAATTAATAGAGTAGCACCACAATTTTTAGGATTGTCTGTTATTGGTTTGATCCTTTTAAAATTCGGTTTGATGTACTTAATCAGAAAAAAACTGAACTTTGAAGTGATTCCTGGCTATAAATTTCATTTTATTATGCCCTATTTTGTCCTGACAGCCCTGCTTACATACTATGCCATCAAGCTGATTAATCATGATAAAAAACAGTAAAATAATTTATTGAAACTAGAAAAAATATCATATTTTTGCACAACGAAAAAAACCTATCAATGTTTAAGAAATTCGCAGTTTTATTCTACAGTATTTTTGTATTAAACTTAGTGTCTGCACAGCACGGTGAAGCTACTGCTGGGGCAGCTCCTGCTCAAGAGCTTTCAGAGAAAGACAAAGTAAGCAAAGAAAACAAAGAGTTCATCGATCATCACTTATTAGATGCACATGATTTCACATTGATGGTTGATAAAGAAGGTTACCACATCGGTTTCCCTCTTCCAGTTATTATCTATGATAACGGTTTTCATTCTTTCATGAGTAATAAAGAAGGGTTCATGCACGGAGAGCCTACTGAAGTAGACGGTTCTTTTTATGTATTGCACCATGAGAAAATCTATAAGACTGATGCAGCTGGAACTTTAACACTTGGTGAAGACGGTCATCCAACTAACGTGAAGCCTTTAGATCTTTCTATTACAAAAAGTGTATTGATTATTTTATTAGTATCAATCTTTATGTTTGTATTATTTGTTGGAATGGCTAAATCTTATAAGAAGTCTGCAATCCCTACAGGTGTAGCAAGATTCTTAGAGCCGCTAATCATCTTTGTAAGAGACGAAGTTGCTATTCCTAATATCGGACACAAGTATAAGAGATTCATGGGTTATTTACTAACAGTGTTCTTCTTTATCCTTTTCCTTAACGTTCTTGGGTTAATGCCTTTCGGAATTAATGTTACAGGTAATATTACAATGACATTCTTCCTGGCTATCCTTACGTATTTGATTACAACATTCTCAGCGAACAAAGATTACTGGAAACATATCTTCTGGATGCCAGGAGTACCAGTTCCAATGAAACTGATCATGCTTCCTATCGAATTATTAGGAACAATCACTAAACCATTCGCTTTGATGATCCGACTTTTTGCCAACATGACTGCAGGTCACATCGTAGTAATGAGTTTGATCGGATTGATCTATGTATTCAAGAATTTCATCGCAGGTGTTGCATTCCCATTCTTAACATTAGTAATTTATTTACTGGAAGTATTGGTAGCATTCCTACAGGCTTATATCTTTACCATGTTATCAGCGCTGTTTATCGGAATGGCAGTAGAAGAGCACGAGCACGAACATCATGCAGCTCACTAATTGAAATTATAAATTAAAGTAAAACAAATTTTTTAAAATTATATATTATGGAAATCCCTAAAATTGTAGGTGCTGGTATCGTAGTACTAGGTGTAGGTATCGGTCTTGGTAAAATCGGAGCTGCTGCTCTTGAAGCTATCGCTAGACAACCTGAGCAATCTGGAAAAATCCAAACAGCTATGCTTATCGCAGCTGCACTTGTAGAAGGTGTTGCGTTTGCTGCTCTATTCGCAGTAAACTAATTAAGTTCAAACCATTATCTGTGACGGTTGGTTACAGGTAATGGTTCTTTAAAAAAAAGTAATAATTATTTATACATTTATATAATGGAATTAATTCATCAGTTTTCATCAGGGTTATTTATTATCCAGTCTGTAATTTTTCTAGCATTATTATTTTTGTTAGGTAAATTCGCTTGGAAACCTATTTTAACGTCTATCAATGACAGAGAAACATCTATTGTTGACGCTCTTAATCAAGCTAAATTAGCTAGAAAAGAAATGGAAACTTTAAAAGAGGATAACGAAAGAATCATTCGTGAAGCTAAAATCGAAAGAGATGCTATCCTTAAAGAAGCCAGAGAAATTAAAGACAGAATCGTAGGAGAAGCTAAAGATGTTGCTAAAGCTGAAGGAGACAAAATGATCGAAGCTGCTAAACAGACTATCAACGCTGAGAAAAATGCTGCAATGGCAGACATCAAAACTCAGATTGGTACTTTATCTGTAAACATTGCTGAGTCTATCTTGAAGCAAAAGCTAGACAACAGCGAAGCTCAAAACGAATTAGTTCAAAATTATTTAAACAAATCAAACCTTAACTAAGAATGCTTACATCTAAAGTAGCTAAAAGATACGCACAAGGTTTACTTGACTTCACCAACGAATCAGGGCAAACGGCTACTGTATTTTCTGAAATGAAAGATGTAGTAAAGATCATGAAAGAGTCTGTGGACTTAAATAAATTTTTCATGACTCCTTATATCGATTCTAAAAAGAAAATAGAAGTAGCAAACGAAATTTTCAAAGGTTTATCTGTCTCTTCTCAGAACCTGATCAGATTGGTTATTAAGCACGGACGTGAAAACCAATTGAAAAATATCGCTCAGGAATTCATCAATAAAGTTGAAGACCTTAGTGGTGTACAGAGAGTAACACTTACAACAGCAACTCCGCTTTCAAAAGAAAACCTTGATCAGATTTTAAGATCCACCAATCTTGTAAATGCTGATTCAAACTTTGATCTGAAAGTGAATGTGAAGCCTGAAATTCTTGGAGGATATGTTCTGAGAGTAGGTGACCAGCAGGTAGATGCGTCTGTGAAGACAAAATTGAACCAAGTTAAAAAAGATTTCCAATTAAATTAAGAAAAACAACCATACAATGGCAGAAATAAATCCGGCAGAAGTATCTGCGATCTTAAAACAGCAATTGGCCAACTTCGATACTCAATCAAACGTTGAGGAAGTAGGTACAGTTTTAACCATCGGTGATGGTATTGCTCGTGTATACGGGTTAGAAAACGTACAATACGGAGAGTTGGTGAAATTTTCTAGTGATGTAGAAGGTATTGTACTTAACCTTGAAGAAGACAACGTGGGTGTTGCTCTACTTGGTGAAAGTAAATTAGTAAAAGAAGGTGATACAGTAAGAAGAACAAACAGAATCTCTTCTATCAAAGTAGGAGAAGGTATGTTAGGAAGAGTAGTAGATACTCTTGGTAACCCAATCGATGGTAAAGGTCCTATTACTGGGGATTTATACGAAATGCCATTGGAAAGAAAGGCTCCTGGAGTTATCTTCAGACAGCCGGTAACTGAGCCTTTACAGTCTGGTATCGTGGCAATTGATGCGATGATCCCTGTAGGAAGAGGTCAGAGAGAGCTTATCATTGGTGACAGACAAACAGGTAAAACTACTGTTGCTATCGATACGATCATCAACCAAAAAGAATTCTTTGATGCTGGTAAACCAGTATATTGTATATATGTTGCTATCGGTCAGAAAGCTTCTACTGTAGCACAAATCGTTAAAACTCTTTCTGATAAAGGAGCTTTAGCTTATACGGTAATCGTTGCAGCTAACGCATCAGATCCAGTTCCAATGCAGGTATATTCTGCAATGGCAGGAGCTTCTATCGGTGAGTTCTTCAGAGACACTGGTAGACCAGCATTGATCGTTTATGATGATTTATCTAAACAAGCTGTTGCTTACCGTGAGCTTTCTCTACTATTGAGAAGACCACCGGGCCGTGAAGCTTATCCTGGAGACGTTTTCTATCTTCACTCAAGACTATTGGAAAGAGCAGCAAAAGTAATCGCTGATGATAACATTGCTAAGCAAATGAACGATTTGCCAGAGTCTCTTAGACCAATCGTAAAAGGTGGTGGTTCATTAACAGCCCTTCCAATTATTGAAACTCAGGCTGGTGACGTTTCTGCATATATCCCTACAAACGTAATCTCTATTACTGACGGACAGATCTTCTTGGAGTCTGATCTATTCAACTCAGGGGTTCGTCCTGCAATCAACGTAGGTATCTCTGTATCGAGAGTAGGAGGTAACGCTCAGATCAAATCAATGAAAAAAGTTTCTGGTACATTGAAGCTTGACCAGGCTCAATATAAAGAACTAGAAGCATTTGCTAAATTCGGTTCTGACCTTGATGCTTCTACTTTAGCAGTTATCTCTAAAGGAGAAAGAAACGTAGAAATCCTTAAGCAGCCGGTAAATGCACCACTTCCTGTGGAAAGTCAGGTAGCGATCGTATACGCTGGAACAGAAAACTTAATGAGAAACGTTCCATTGAACAAGATTAAAGAATTCCAACACGAATATATCGAGTTCCTTAAGTCTAAGCACCCTGATACAATGGCTGCTATTAAGGCTGGAAAAATCGATAACGATATTACAGGTGTTCTTAAGCAGGCAGCTAACGATTTAGCTTCTAAATACAACTAAAAAATTCAATGTTTAAGGTTTAAAATATAGTGTTTAAACCTTAAACTTTAGACCTTAAACTTTGAACCCAAATTAATGGCAAACTTAAAAGAAATACGAGGCAGAATTACGTCAATTTCATCTACGATGCAGATTACACGTGCTATGAAGATGGTTTCCGCAGCGAAACTTAAAAAAGCACAGGACGCAATCGTAATGTTAAGACCTTATTCTGAAAAATTACAGGAGCTTATCCAGAATGTAAATTCTAGCTCTGATCCTGATCAGATTTCTGTATATGCTCAAAAAAGAGAGGTTAAAAGAGTACTATTCATCGCTGTTACTTCAAACAGAGGTCTTGCGGGAGCTTTTAACTCTTCTATCGTAAAAGAGCTTAACCTTCAGTCTCAGAATAATTCTCAATATGAGATTGAAATTCTACCTGTAGGTAAAAAAGCATTTGATGCTGTAAGAAGAAACCGTACGGTATATGCTAATGGAAGTTCTGTGTATGATAATCTGAACTTTGATGCAGTTGCTCATATCACTGAAGGGGTAATGACAAGCTTCAGAGAAGGTAAATTTGACGAAGTATATGTTATCTACAACAAATTCGTTAATGCTGCTACTCAGGAAGTAACTACAGAAAAACTTCTTCCGATCTCAATGCCGGAAAACACTGAGCCACAGCTTGAAACAGATTATATCTTTGAACCTAACAGAACTGAGATTCTTGATAATTTGATTCCAAAGTCTATCAAAACTCAGGTTTTCAAAGCCATCTTAGATTCAGTAGCATCTGAGCACGGAGCAAGAATGACTGCAATGCACAAAGCAACAGACAACGCTCAGGCTTTAAAGAACGATCTAGTGATCTTCTACAACAAAGCAAGACAGGCTGCAATTACCAACGAAATCCTGGAAATTGTTTCCGGAGCAGAAGCTTTGAAAAATTCATAAAGAATTATTTTCTTATATAAATAAAAGCACCGACAATTTCGGTGCTTTTTCGTTTACATAGGGATGAGGCAGCCATTGGTTATTCGAAAATCCCGTTTTTATCAGAAAATGAGCGGTTGTGCCAATTATTGTTTTTACTTAAAAATAGGTATGTTATATGAAGTCATATTTTCTTAAGAAAATTCATTCATTGAAATAATCAATCCAGGATTCAGGCAGGTTATTTTTATTTTACATATCTTTGTAGCTAATAAAATTTATACAACCTCTAAATGGACTCGGACATAGTCAGGCTTTTGCTGGCCTTATTTCTTGTTTTACTAAATGGCTTCTTCGTAGCCGCAGAATTTTCAATTGTTAAAGTTCGTTACTCACAAATTCAGTTAAAAGCCGCAGAAGGAAACTCTATGGCTAAACAGGCAGAACATATCATCAAACATCTTGATGAATATCTTTCCGCCACACAATTAGGAATTACATTGGCATCCCTTGCCCTGGGTTGGGTGGGAGAAAGTGCCCTGCATCATGTTGTTGAAAATATTTTCACGTCTTTAAGTATTGATCTTACTCAAACAACAATTACTACAATTTCAGTGGTGACCAGTTTTGTATTGATTACCATCATGCACATTGTATTTGGTGAGCTTATTCCGAAATCAATCGCCATCAGAAAATCTGAAGCAACTACAATGGCAACAGCGGTTCCGTTGAGAGTTTTCTATACGATTTTTAAACCGTTTATCTGGTTGATGAACTCCATGTCAAATGGTTTCTTAAGACTCGTAAAAATTCACCCTGCTTCCGAACAGGAAATTCACTCTACCGAGGAACTTCAGCTTTTGGTAAAACAAAGTGCAGACAGTGGTGAAATTGAAGAAGAAAACTATGAGATCATTAAAAATGCATTTGATTTTACAGATCACTCTGCCAAGCAGATCATGGTTCCAAGACAGAATATTACTTCTATAGACTTTGAAGAAGATGTCAATGATATTATCAACAAAATAATGGATAGCGGTTACTCCCGTATTCCTGTTTACATTGACTCTATTGACAATATTATCGGAATTTTCTACACAAAGGAAATTATAAGAGAATTTGTGAAGAGAAAAGGAGATCTGGATCACGAAGACCTTAAAGACTTAATGCGTGATGCCTTCTTTGTGGTAGAAAGTAAAAAAGTGTCAGACTTACTGAAAACGTTCCAGCTTAAAAAACAACATATTGCCATTGTTATTGACGAATTTGGTGGAACTGAAGGAATTATTACACTGGAAGATATTCTGGAAGAGCTTGTGGGAGAAATTCAGGATGAAGAAGATGATGAAGAAAAAATCGTTGATAAAATAGCAGACAATACCTATTGGGTACAGGCTACTCAGCCTTTGGACGAAATCAACGAATTTTTACCTAAAAGGCTTCCTCTTTCCGAAGAAAGTGAATACAATTCATTAGCCGGATTTATTCTTTATGAATTGGAAGAAATTCCTGAAGAAAACCAGGAGTTTGATCTTGAAGACTATCACTTCAAAATTCTTAAAATGAACAACAAGAGTGTGGAACTTGTGGAATTGATTTATCAGGAACCTAATGCTATAGATAATCTGGCAGACAAAATAGGAGAAGTTTAAAAGAATGAAAATGAATTTTTATAACAGCATAAAAGACTACGAAAATCCGAAACGTCAATACGAAGAAGAAGTTCTCGTTTTAGATGATACGGATGAAGTTTATAAACTGGTATTGCATAATGATGATATTCATACATTTGATTACGTAATAGACTGCCTGATTGAAATATGTAAGCATACATTGGAACAGGCTGAGCAATGTACCATGTTGGTTCATTACAAAGGCAAGTGTACTGTAAAAACAGGTTCAATGGATGTTTTGAAGCCTATGCATGAAAAATTAATTTCGCGTGAATTAACAAGCGAAATCGTATAAAATAAAAATCCGGCAAATTAATTGTCGGATTTTTTTATTAAATCCGGAGAGTAAATTTGAGTAATAACAATAAATCATAAAGACTGGCAGCTTTCCCGAAAATATTTTAATATTTAAATGCTTTAATCTTTTAATTTCTCAATACACTTACATTGTCATATTTTATCTAAAATAGTATATTTGTACCAACTATAAAGAAACAAAAAAACAATGCTTGTAATAGGAATTGCCGGTGGTACAGGATCCGGCAAAACTACAGTTGTTGATAAGATACTTCAGCAACTTGATATTGAGGGAATGAATATCCTCTCTCAGGATAATTATTATCACGACAACCAAGGTCTTACATTGACGGAAAGAGAAGCTCTGAACTACGACCATCCGAAATCTATAGACTTTGACTTACTGATAAAACATGTAAAAGCTTTAAAAAATAATGAGTCTATTGAACAGCCGATTTATAGCTTTGTCACCCATTCCCGAACAGGAGATCATGTCACTGTAGAACCTAAAAACGTATTGGTAGTAGAAGGAATTCTTGTTTTAACCAACAAAGAATTGCTGAAAGAATTTGATCTGAAAGTATTTGTTCATGCAGATTCTGACGAAAGGCTTATCAGGAGGATCAGAAGAGATACTCAGGAAAGAGGAAGAGATCTGAGCGAGGTATTACACCGTTATCAGACCACATTGAAACCAATGCACCAGGAATTCATCGAGCCTTCTAAAAATGATGCGGATCTTATTATCCCCAATATGAAGCAGAATTCCGTAGCGATTGATTTTTTAACTACCGTTATTAAAAATTCGTTGAAAAAACATTAAAAAATGGAAGAAAACAACCTTATCAAAGACATTCAGCCGAAATCTGAAACATTCAAACTTATCCAGAAATATGTTTTGAATAAGTATACCATTACGATCTGTCTGTTTTTGGTATGGATGATTTTTTTCGATAAAACCT
>CBFQYI010000084.1:0-12253 GCA_965720825.1 uncultured Chryseobacterium sp.
CTGCTTTCCACAGGTCGGTATGAAGTTCTGCATTCAGAATATAATACGTTCCGATGATATTTTCTTCAGGAAGTACTCCATGGTACGCATATATTCTTACATCTTCAAGATATATTTTGCTCATTGCTTCAGATTTTATGAAGCAAAAATCGTCTTAATTCTTCAAAATCTGAATTTATTTCTACAGTTTTTTTCTCCTTTTTCATAAGCTCATTCAATGATTCAGGAATTTCAATTTGAGTACGGATGGCTTTTTCCACAGCATCAGGGAATTTTACCGGGTGGGCGGTCCCCAGAATAAATCCTTTTTGCTCAGGATTTTCTTGCAAGTACTGTTCCATTGCAGCAAAGGCTACGGCACTGTGAGGCTCCAGAACATATCCGTATTTGGCATAAACTTCTGTGATAGTGCCCATGGTTTGGTCATCATCAATGGAATAAGCCGAAATTTTATTTTTTACAGTTTCAAACTGATGCCCGAAAAGCTCCAGAACTCGTACAAAATTACTCGGATCTCCTACGTCCATAGCATTGGATAGAGTAGCAATCGCTTTTTGGGGCTGGTAGTTTTGAGTTTTAAAATAGTCAGGAACTACCTGGTTGGCATTACAGGCCGCAATAAAATGGCTGACAGGTAAACCTCTGAAATAAGCCAAAACCCCGGCACAGATATTTCCGAAATTACCACTTGGTACACAGATTACAGGATGCTCTTTATGCTGTTGAATCCATTGTTTCAAAGCTATTAAGTAATAAATCTGCTGGGGAAGCCATCTTGCAACGTTGATAGAGTTGGCAGACGTCAGAAATAACTGACTGTTGATTTCTTCATCTGAAAAAGCCTGCTTGACAAGATTCTGACAATCATCAAAACTGCCATTGACTTCTATAGCCGAAATATTTTCTCCTAATGCTGTCAACTGTTTCTCCTGTACCGGACTTACCCTGTTTTTAGGATATAAAATAACGACATTAATCTGCGGAATTTTATAAAATCCATGGGCAACAGCGCCTCCGGTATCTCCTGAAGTGGCTACAAGAACAGTAACTTTTTTTTCCTGATCTTTCAGAAAATAAGACAGGCAGCGGCTCATAAATCTAGCTCCAATATCTTTAAAAGCTAGAGTAGGCCCATGAAACAGCTCCAATATAGATATCTGTTCATTAATCTTGACTAAAGGAATGTCAAAATTGACGGTTTCCGCAACAATTTCTTTGAGTATTTCCGAAGGAATTTCATCTCCTGCAAAATCTTTCATGCATTGGTAAGCAATTTCTTCATTGGAATATTGATGAAGATTTTGAATAAATTCTTCATTAAACTGAGGAATGTTTTCAGGAAAGAACAACCCTTTTTCTTTTCCCTGACCTTTTATTGTTGCCTGTCTGAAATTAATTTTTTCCAGATGATCTTTTAAATTATAATATTTCATTTCTGGTTTTTATGATTAAGCTTCTTCAATGATTTGAATACCAGCCGGATTTATTTTTGAAACGTATACAAAACTTTCTATTTCAATTTCATCATACACTGATTTCATCATCTGAGCAATCTTATCAGCAGTTTCTTTTTGTTCAGATAGCATGAAAATAGAGGGGCCTGAACCGGATATTCCACCTCCCAAAGCTCCTAATTGCAGACTTTGTTCTTTGATTTCGTTAAATTTTGGAATCAATATACTTCGCACAGGTTCTATAATGACATCGTTGAGGCTTCTGCCAATCAAGTCAAAGTCATTTTTCTGAATCCCTGCTACCAGTCCTGCTATATTTCCCCATTGTTCCACAGCACTTTTTAAGGTAATATTTTTCTTTAAAATTTGTCTGGCATCTGAAGTTTTTACTTCCACCTGCGGATGTACAGCGGTTACAAATAAGTCCGGACTGTTCAGCGGGATGATATCAATTGGTTCGGTAGATTTCACCAAGGTGATTCCTCCATAAATGCATGGCGCGATATTGTCTGCATGGCGTACTCCTGAAGCCAACTCTTCTCCGAACATGGCAAAATAAACCATTTCTTCTTTGGAAAGTTTGTTTCCTAATAATACATTGGCTCCGAAGGCGGCTCCGGCGGCACTTGCCGCACTGGAGCCGAGCCCGCTTCCGGGCTTTATATGTTTATGGATAATAACTTCAAAACCGTTTTTCAGGTTAAAGTGTTCCTGTATTTTTAGAAGGACAATCCCCGCAACATTTTTGGAAGGCTCTTCAGGAAGTCTAAAAGAGTCTGTATGTTTTATAATAATGTCAGGAGTCTCCAGTAATCGGAATTCCATCTCATCATAAGGATCATGGACTGCCATTCCTAAAATATCGAATCCGCAAACCAGATTGGCAACAGTGGCCGGGACTTTTAGTTTTACTTTTTTCATAATTGTACTTTAAATAGAACGAATAATATCTGCAAAAACTCCACTTGCCGTTACCTCAGCTCCGGCACCAGCTCCTTTTACAACCAAAGGCTGCTCAGAATATCTCAGGGTTTTAAAAATGACAATATTATCCTTGCCATACAGGTGAAACAGATCACTATCCGGAGCAATATGCTGTAAACCTACTTTGGCTTTTCCGTTTTCAAATTTTGCGACATATTTTAATATTTTGCCCTCTCTTTTAGCTTTATTCAATAAGTTTTTAAAATGCTCTTCGTACACTGTAAGCTTTTCGTAAAAACTGTCCACACTTCCCTGCATACATTCTTCAGGCAGAAAACCTATATTTTCAATTTCCTCAAACTGAAGCGGATATCCGGCTTCTCTTGCCAGAATTAAAATTTTTCTGGCTACATCTGTTCCGGACAGATCAAGTCTTGGATCCGGTTCTGTATATCCTTCCTTCTGAGCCTGAGCCACTACCTCAGAAAAAGTTCTGCTTCCGTCATACTCATTAAATACGAAATTCAATGTTCCACTCAATACAGCCTGAATAGATTGAATCTGGTCTCCGCTTTTGATGAGATCATTGATGGTTCCGATTACCGGAAGTCCTGCTCCTACATTGGTTTCAAAATAGAAATTGCAGTTGTGGTTTCTTGCGGTATTTTTTAAGGTTTTGTACTTTTTAAAATCTGAAGATGCTGCAATTTTATTACAGGCTACGATGTTCACACTTCTTTTTAATAAACTTTCATAGACTTCGGGTATGTCAGCACTTGCCGTTACATCAACGAAAACCGAATTTCTAAGATTTCTGCGGATAATTTCATCTGCAAATTCTCTGGCAGAGGCTTTTTCATCCTGCTGATTCCAGTTAAGGTAGTCTTCCTGTGAAATTCCCTGGTCTGAAAACATCATACGGCGGCTGTTGGAAATCCCTGCAATTCTTAGATTGATCAAAAAGTTTTCTTTTAGATAATCATTTTGGGTATAAATCTGCTGGATCAGTTTTGAACCTACATTTCCTGTTCCACAGATGTACAGATGGATTTGCTTTATTTCAGACTCAAAAAATTCTTCGTGAAGTACATTGACGGCTTTTTTACTGTCTTTTTCTGAAATAACAATACTGATATTTCTTTCTGAAGATCCCTGTGCAATTGCTCTTATATTGATTCCATTATTTCCGAGACATCCAAACATTTTTGCACTCACACCGCTTCTGCTTTTCATACTTTCTCCGACTAAAGCTACAATAGAAAGCTCTGTTTCAATTTTTACTGCATACACTCTTTCCAGATTGATATCATCAGCAAAAGAAGAATTGATGGCGTGTTCAGCACGTAAAGCTTCTTTTTTCTCAATAGCAATTGTGATCGAATGTTCGGAAGATCCTTGGGTAATAAGAATGATATTTATTTTTTCATGGCTCAGACACTGGAACAGTTTTGCTGAAATACCCGGAATTCCTACCATACCGCTTCCTTCCAATGTAAGCAGGGCAATATTGTTCATGTTTGAAATTCCTACTGCAATTTGCTTTTCATCTTCTGAAGACCTCAGTTGATGAGAAATTAAAGTTCCTGGTGCCTCCGGATCAAAAGTGTTTTTGATGACCAGGTTTATATTTTTTACCATCACGGGTTGAATGGAAGGCGGATAAAGGACTTTAGCTCCAAAATGAGACAGTTCCATCGCTTCATGATAAGATATTTCAGAAATAGGCTTTGCATTGGAAGCCAGACGTGGATCAGCCGTCATCATCCCGCTTACATCGGTCCATATCTGAAGTTCTTCTGCATCAATAGAAGCAGCAACAATAGATGCGGTATAATCTGAGCCTCCTCTTCCTAGTGTTGTTGCATTATTTTTTTCATCATGAGCAATAAATCCAGGACCTACAATGATTCGGTTTTGATTTTCATTCAGAAAACTGATAATATTATGATCTGTGCATTTAAAATCTACTTTTGCATGAGTAAAATTACTGTCTGTTCTGATAAGCTCTGCAGAATTCATCCATACACAATCTAATCCTTCATGCTGGAACCTTGCTGCTATGATTTTTGAGGACAGAAACTCTCCGTAAGAAGCGATTTTATCTTTAATTCTGTCTGTCAATTCACCAAGGACAGCAATTCCGTTGCAGAGATCTTCGATATCGTTGAAATGTTTTTTTACAAAACTTAACCATGAACTTTGTTCAGCAATTGGGAAGAGTTCTTTTACCAGGCTGATATGTTTTTCTTCAAGGTTTTGAACAGTCTGGATATAATTTTCATCTTTTATGGAAGCATATTCTGCTGCTTTGATCAGCTGGTCAGTAACACCGTGAAGTGCTGAAACAATAACAACAACCCTGCTTTTTAAAGATTCTCTTTTTATGATTTTTTCCGCCAGTAAGATATTCTGAGAATGGGCGACTGATGTTCCGCCGAATTTTAAAACTTTCATCAATTATTTTTTTGAAGTTGGGTAAATAGAAATGATTACTCTTTAAAAAAAGAGTACGGGTACCGGAAATAATATGTGAAAATCTACCCCATTATGGGGTAATTGTTGTAGTTGTGAATGTAGAAACAGAAGATATGCCTGAAATAGTAGCTTTCAGGGCAGAAATATCAGATATGTTTCTTAATAAATTCATTGTAACAGAACAAATGTACAAATTATTTTGGAACAGCCAAGTGTTTAACATAATAAAATGTATTTCCTTTTTAAGAGATATATTTGGTGTAATTGATTAAAAATCTTACATTTATAATATTAACTAATAAATAATTAATCATGAAAAATTCAAAGAAATTAAACCGAGAAACTCTGAAAACAATCAGTGGAGGAGATGTGAATACCTGTTTTGAGAATTGTCCTGCCGGACCATACGGACCTGGTGAACCAAGATCATGTGCCGATTATTATGCATTACCGGAGTGCTGTAAAGGAAGAGTATTAGTAAGCTTTGAATGCTTTGGTCCTTACTGATTTACATGATCAATTTATTACAGAATACTAAAATTATTACAATATGAAAACAATTAAGAGATTATCAAGAGGAGATCAAAAAAATATCAAGGGTGGTTTCACGGATATTCAGATTGAAGCATGCGGAGGAGAGCAATTTGTCTGTTTCCGCGGAGGTGGAAAATGGGGCTGCTGGCTAAAACCGGGCGGTACTTGTTATGCGCCTATGTTATAATATGATAAGATGTAAATATTTCAATAAACCTTAATCAAACTCAATGACCATGAGAGAGTCAAAAAAACTAAACAGAGAAAGCTTAAGAGCCATCATTGGAGGAACAGGAGACAGCTGTGCTGTAGATCTTGACTGTGGACCAAAAGGTTGTGCGATATGTACAGATCTTAAAGGACGTAAAGTTTGTCTTTATCTTTTCCCTTATGATCCATCAGTTCCGGATAGCTGCCCAGTTCTAGAAGCTTAGTAAAAAATCAAAATTTAATTTAAAACTACTATGAAAAATCTAAAGAAATTAAACAGAATAGAACTTCAAGCACTGCAAGGAGCAGGTCCAGCCACGTGTACAGGATGTCCTAAGAATACTACTTACGGAAATAATCCCGGCGATGCTCCATGCGAAGCTTTTCAAATGCTTCCTGACCGTTGCAAAATGTGCGTGATTGTGGATATGTCGTGTATGAGCGGAGGAGTTTCTTAAAAGATAATTTGACTTTATGAAAAATTTAAAGAAACTGAAGAGAAGAGATTTGGAACAAATGAAAGGGGCTGGTGTATCAAGATGCGATGGTTGTCCTACGCATCTGGTTTTTGGACCAGGTTCTTCCAGTGATCCTTCGTGCGAGGCATATTGGACATTGTCCGAGAATTGCAGAATGTGCGTTGTTGTGAGTGCAGATTGCTTTGTTGCAATTACTGCAGATTAAAATAAAAAAGCACTGTGTAAAAACAGTGCTTTTCAATTATTTTATACTTTTAGAAAGATCAAGCATAGCTTCAATAGGTTTCAATGCTTTTAATCTTAATTCTTCGTCGATAAGAATTTCAGGAAGCTCATATTTCATACATAAATACAGTTTTTCCATTGTATTACGTTTCATATAGAAACATTCTGAACAGTTGCAGCTTTCATCAAAAACCAATGCAGGAATCAGTTCTTTGTGAGGAGCACGTTTTCTCATTTCGTGAAGAATTCCTTCTTCTGTAGCGATGATGAATTTCTGACAGTCATCTTTTTCTACATAGTTCAACAGGGCAGAAGTGGAACCGATGAAGTGAGCCAGTTTTAATACTGCTTCTTCACTTTCAGGGTGTGCAATAAGTTTTGCATCCGGATTGTCTGCCAATTGCTGGGCAATTCTTTCCATTGAAAATGCTTCGTGTACCACACAGCTTCCATCCCAAAGGATCATATCACGACCTGTTTTTTTAGATAAATATCTTCCAAGGTTTTTATCCGGCGCGAAAATAATGGGTCTGTCTTTTGGAAGGGCTTCAATTACTGTTTCAGCATTTGAGCTTGTAACGATGATGTCACTTTCTGCTTTAGTTTCTGCGTTACAGTTGATGTAAGTGGCAATTAAAGCATTCGGGTGCTGTTCACGCATTTTTCTCAATCCTTCTCCGGAACAGCCATCTGCCAGCGAGCATCCAGCCATGGTATCAGGAAGAACTACTTTTTTAGTTGGATTCAGAATTTTAGCGGCTTCCGCCATGAAATGTACTCCACAGAATACAATCATATCAGCATTGGTATCTTTTGCCTGTCTTGCCAGCTGTAAAGAATCTCCAAGGAAATCCGCGATATCCTGAATTTCTCCGGGCTGGTAATAATGGGCAAGAATAACCGCGTTTTTTTCTTCTTTCAGTTTAAGAATGGCTTTCACCAATTCTTCACCCTGAGGAATAGCAATATCTTTTATATCCAGAAATCCTCTGACAGGAATTGCAGATTTAGCTTTTTCTAATGTTTCGGTACTCATATCAACCTCAATTTTTTATTATCAGAAGCTAGAGGTTAGAAATTAGAAGTTAGATTTTGAGTGTAGTATTTTACTCCCATCCTCCTTCTTCCATCTTCCAGCCATTAATTACTGATAAAACTTTTTATTAAACTTTCTATTTCTATTTTAGCTGCATCAAGATCTTCATTAATCACGATCTTGTCAAACTCGCTGGCGTAGGTCATTTCTTCTTCTGCCTTTGCAACGCGGGTTTTAATGGTTTCTGCATCATCTGTGTTTCTGGAGATCAATCTTCGTTCCAATTCTTCAATGGAAGGCGGTTCTATGAAAATAGACAACGCTTTATCACCGAAATATTTTTTTAACGAAATTCCTCCTTTTACATCTACATCAAAAATAACTACTTTTCCCTGATTCCAGATTTTTTCTACTTCAGATTTTAAAGTACCGTAATATTTGTCAGTATATACTTCTTCATATTCTACAAAAGCATCTTCAGAAATTTTTTGTCTGAACTCATCTGGTGTCAGAAAATGATAATCTACTGCATGAACTTCACTTCCTCTCGGTTGTCTCGTAGTGCATGAGATTGAAAATTCCAGCTCAGGAAATGTTTCCAGTGAATGCTTTACCAATGTAGTTTTTCCGCTCCCTGATGGTGCTGAAAATATAATTACTTTATCCATTTTTTTTGGTTTCGGGTTACGGGGTTCGAGTTGCGGGTTCTTTTTAGAAATGACAACCATTCATCTCGTACCTCGTATCTATCATTACAATACGTTTAACGTTTGTTCTTTAATTTTTTCAAGGTCATCTTTCATCATCACTACCAGTTTCTGGATTTCTGCGTGATTGGCTTTAGAGCCTAGTGTATTAATTTCTCTTCCGATTTCCTGAGAAATAAAGCCCAGTTTTTTTCCATTGAAAGATTCATTGTCCATTACTTCTTTATAGTATTTCAAGTGTTGGGCAAGTCTTACCTTTTCTTCAGAAATATCAAGCTTTTCAGTGAAATAGGCCATTTCCTGGTAGAAACGTGTTTCATCAACGTTTTCGAATTCTTTCAAAGACTTCTGATAACGTTCTTTCACACTTACAATTCTTTCTTCTTCAAAAGGAATCACTTCTCCAAGATATTTGTCAATATTCTGAATATTCCTGTTTAATTCTTCATGTAAATTGCTGCCTTCAGTTCTTCTGAATTCTTCGAATCTGTCTACGGCATTGTTGACAATCTTAGCCAAAGCTTCCCATTCACCTTCCGTCAATTCATCAGGTCTTGAAGTGATGGCATCAGGAAGTCTTACGGCCATTTTAAGGTATTCAAAATCGGGACCGTCAGAAGCTATGTTTTTAAGTTCGTTGATATAAGAGTCAATTAAGTTTTTATTAATTTTTACATCATTAGACTCTTCAAGATTCTCAATATTAACGTAGCAGTCTACTTTTCCACGGATAATTCTATCGTTAAGAATTTTTCTGATTTCAAATTCTTTTTCTTTATAACGTAAAGGAATTTTAATATTCAAATCAAAGCTCTTGCTGTTCAGAGATTTAATATCTATAGTAATTTTTTTTCCTTCAAAAACATCTTCGGCTCTACCGAATCCGGTCATTGATAAAATCATAGTTTTTTATTGTTGTACAAAGATAAACATTTAAGTCTATAGTTTAACTAATGTTGAATGGCTGGAAGATGGAGGCAGGAAGCGGGAAGGTTGTTGTGAATATATAATGAGATTTCGTTTTAACTTCCAGCCAATTAAATAAACTCATTTTCGTAAATTAGCGCTGTGAAAAAGAAAAATTTAATTTCTGTAGTAGGACCCACCGGAATTGGGAAAACGAGACTGGCAATTGATTTGGCTCAACATTTCAATACCGAGATTATTTCCTGTGATTCCCGTCAGTTTTTTAAAGAAATGAAAATAGGAACGGCAGCCCCTTCAGAAGAAGAGCTGGCTGGCGCACCTCATCATTTTATCGGAAATCTTTCAGTGGAAGAATATTATTCTATCGGGCAATATGAAGAAGATGCTCTTCAAAAACTTAATGAACTTTTTACAACTTATGATACGGTCATTCTTGTTGGCGGAAGTATGATGTATGAAAAAGCGGTGATAGAAGGTCTGCATGATCTTCCAGAAGCCAATGCTGAAAACCAGGAGAAGCTTCAAAATATCATGGAGCAGGAGGGAATTGAAAAACTTCAGGAAATTTTGCAGGAACTTGATCCTGAATATTTCAGTGTAGTGGATATTCACAATCACCGCAGGCTGTTGAGAGCTATTGATATTATCTGGCAAACGGATAAGAAATATTCTGAACATATTTCGGTTTCTCAAAATGGAAGGGATTTTAATGTAATCAGAATCGGAATTGAAGCACCAAGAGAAGAACTGTATGACAGAATCAACCGAAGGGTGGATATTATGATGGAGAAAGGGCTGCTGGATGAGGTGAAAGGTCTTGAAAAATTCAAAGAACTGACGGCTCTAAATACAGTAGGTTATGCGGAACTTTTCAAATATTTTGACGGAGAGTGGGATCTTGATTTTGCAGTTTCAGAAATTAAAAAGAATAGCCGCAGATATGCAAAACGCCAGTTGACGTGGTACAGAAAGGCAGATGATATTCATTATTTACAATTAGGATATTCTGAAAAGGATTTTGAAGAGTTGCTTCAGTGGATTGCGGAGGAGTTTGATAAATAAGATGCTTTTACATTATTAAACGACTTTAGGAGTTTTTAAAATATAGATTCCTACGGAATGACCTAGTGTGCGGATAAACTAAGCGCTTAGTTTGTCATTCTGACGAAGGAACAATCTCATCGATTGTTTTTAAAGATTCTTCATTCCACTTTGTTCCATTCAGAATGACAGTCCAGATGATAATTAATTAGGGCGTTTTTATACTAAAAAAAATGCGGCTCTGAAAAGAACCGCATCTTAAACAAATATAATTTAATTTACTACTTCCAACCGCCGCCTAAAGCTCTGTATAAATCTACAATGCTGCTTAATCTCTGTCTTTTAATGGAAGCCAGATTCAACTCTGCCTGTAGGGAATTTCCCTGTGCTGTAATCACTTCCAGGTAATTGGCTGAACCTCCTTTGTAAAGAAGTTGTGCACTTTTAATTCCGTCTTTCAACGTAGTAGATTGTTCTGTGGCTTTCTGTTCCTGAACTTTTAAATTTTCATTGGAAACCAAAGCATCAGAAATTTCTCCAACAGCGTTCAATACTGACTGACGGAATGCCAGAACATTTCTTTCTCTTTGAATTTTTGCTACTGCAAGATCTGTCTTCAATTGTCTTTTCTGGAAAATAGGCTGTGTAATTCCTCCTAAGACCGATCCGAATAACGAAGCTGGAATCTGGAACCAGTTGTCAATTTTAAATGAATTTACTCCTCCATTGGCTGTAATCTTCAGCGCCGGATACATATTGGCCTGAGCAATTCCTACCATCGCATTGGATTCTAATAACACCAATTCTTGTTGGCGTACATCCGGTCTGCGGCTTACCATAGCTGCCGGAAGTCCTGCGGAAATGTTTTGAGGCAAAGAAGTATCAGACATTTCAATGGTTCTGTTTACTTTATTAGGCAGCTCACCAGTTAGAATACTTAATGCATTTTCCTGAATAGCAATATTCTGCTCCAGCTGAGCAATCAGAAGTTCTGTTGCCTGCTTCTGTGCTGCAGCCTGCTGTACTCCTAAAGAAGTGTTATCCCCACTTTCCCACATTTTCTGGGTAATCATCAGGGTATTACTGCTCAGTTCCAGATTGGATTTTGCAATAGCCAATTGTCTGTCAAGCATTAACAAGTTGTAATACCCTTGTGCAATAGCTGCTACTACCTGAGTCTGAACTGCTTTTGAACCTTCATAGGTCTGAAGATACTGCATTCTTGAAACTTCCTGCTGGTTTTTGATTTTTCCCCAGATGTCAGCTTCCCATGAAAGGTTGAAGGCTGCATTATAGTCTTCAACATGGCTTGAACCTAAAAATAAATTTAAGCTTTGTCCATTCATACTGTTTTGGGAAGGTCTTGAAATCTGTCCGCTTACTCCGAAACCAACGTCCGGATATTGCATATATTTTGCCTGTTTCAGTTTTTCCTGTGAAGCAGCTACCTGTTTCAGGGCAATCTGAAGGTCATAATTATTTTTAATTCCTTTTTCAATCAGTCCCTGTAAAATAGGGTCGCTGAAAAACTGTTTCCACTCCAGATTGGCTATGCTGGCAGTGTCTGCGGTTGCGGTGTACTGGAACTTTTCCGGAAGAGGAAGCTCAGGCTCCGTGTATGCCAGTTTAGACACACACGAAACAGAGCCGATGGCCAGCACAAATGTTAGAATAATATTTTTAACTCTTTTCATAGTTTTTAAACTTTTAATTGAATACAAAACTTAGAGAGGTTTCTGTTAAGGCAAAAATTGTCTTTAGTAGGAGAAAAATAGTTAGCTTTTGTAAACCATTAAGAACAGGCAGGTAAATAGGTAAACCTATGATCTTAAAATTTTCTCTAAGTTTTTGTCATTCATTTTTTATTAGTGACTAGCAGCTAAAAGTTCTTCCTCCATTTGTTTTTTCAGAAGTCTTTTCTTTTTTCTGCTTGGCATTTTTTCATGAAGGTACTGGAACACTACATACATTACCGGAATGATGAAAATTCCGAATATTACTCCTGTAAGCATTCCACCTACGGTACTGTAACCGATAGAGTGATTTCCTTTTGAAGAAGCACCTTGTGTCCATACCAATGGAAGCATTCCCACGATGAAGGCGAAAGAGGTCATTAAGATCGGTCTTAGACGTAATCTTGATGCCTGAAGTGCAGATTCAATTAATGTCTTACCGGCTTTTCTTCTCTGTACAGCAAATTCTACAATCAGAATGGCATTCTTCGCCAATAGTCCCACAAGC
>CBFQYI010000085.1:0-12253 GCA_965720825.1 uncultured Chryseobacterium sp.
ATATGAGCAGACCCATGCCGGGAACAGACTGAACAGTTGGAGACTTCATGAAAAGACTGGAGAAGCAGGTGAAAGATTTCTTCGGATCCAATGATAATCCCATAGAAAAAGAACAGCCTTCTGACAAGAAGAAAAAATAAGCATTCATATCAACTAAATTATATTTTGAATCAACCCAGATACAGCAATGTGTTTGGGTTGATTTCTTTTATCCTTAAACGTTATTTAGATTAAATTTAAATAGCGTATATTTGCAGGACTAAAAATTAGGCTTTGAAAGAGAAAGGATTACATAAATTAAGTGGATTCCCTAAAAACAAAATGGGGAAGATATTGGGGTATGATAACGACCATCTTAAAATGCCCAATAAAATTATTGAAATGGGGCTTCTTCCGGAAACCACTTTCAGAATTTTGTATCAGGCACCATTCAATGGGCCTATGTATGTGGAGTTTGGAGCAGAAAAAAGCCGGATTGCTCTTCGTGAGGAAGAAGGAGATTACATCATTGTTGAAGAATTGAATTAATGCAGGAAAACAAGAAAAAACAGATACTTTTAGTCGGAAATCCTAATGTAGGAAAGTCAACAGTTTTTAATACGCTTTGCAACAAAAAGCAGAAGACTGGAAACTATGCCGGCGTTACCGTAGCAAGCCATTCAGGGAATTATGCTTATAAAAATGAGGAAGTGGAGGTTATTGATCTTCCGGGTTCCTACAGTGTATACCCTAGCTCAGAAGATGAGGCTATTTTTTCCAAATACCTTATTGACGAGCAGAAAAACTACGCAGGAGTTGTCTATATTCTTGAAGCATTAAGTTTAAAAAGAGGATTGCTGCTGTTTCAGCAGATTCAGGATCTCGGAATTCCAATGATTTTGATTGTCAATCAGATTGACCAGGCAGAAAGAAGAGGAATTACTATAGATATTCAGAAATTTTCCGAAGCATTAGGTATTAAAATTATTCAGACCAACGCTAAAGAACAAATCGGGATTGATGCAGTAAGAGAAGCGGTTTACAACAATGAGTTTGTAAAAACCAATACTCTTTCTTTTGAAACACCTAACGAACACAGAGATTTTATTCAGAAACTGGCAGCGCATAAAGGTTTCGACAATGAATATAAAGCATGGATGAGCCTCTCCCTGGGAACAGATCTTGGAAGAATTGGTTCAGTAATGGAACAGCTCAATGATGCTGATTCTAAAAGCTTGGTTCCAAAAAGACTTCAGGTTCAGGAAACCGTAAGAAGATATCAGAATGTAGATAAAATACTGGCTGATGTCATTTCTAAAAAAACTCAGTTCAAAGAATTATTAACGGAAAAACTGGATAAAGTTTTAGTTCATAAATTCTGGGGTTATGTCGTATTCTTAGCGATATTACTTGTTATTTTCCAAAGTGTATTTTTCCTTGCGGAATACCCGATGAACTGGATCGAAGAGACCTTCTCATGGCTGGCAGCATTCACCAACGAACACCTTCCCGATGGACCCATTAATTCTTTGATTTCAAACGGAATTGTTCCGGGAATTGGAGGAATTGTAGTTTTTGCACCACAGATCGGAATTCTGTTATATTTCCTTTACTTGTTAGAAGATTCAGGATATATGGCAAGAGTGGTATTCCTGATGGACAGATTACTTCGTCCCTTCGGGCTTAATGGAAAAAGTATCGTTCCCCTTGTATCAGGAACTGCCTGTGCTATCCCGGCGGTAATCTCTACAAGAAATATTGAAAATGTAAAAGAAAGATTGCTTACGATATTGGTAACTCCATTTATGACATGTTCTGCGAGACTTCCTGTTTACAGTATCATTATCGGACTTATTATCTCAGAAGGAACATTTTTAGGAATCAAATATAAAGCACTGGTTTTGATGGCAATGTATCTCCTTGGCTTCTTAGTCGCTTTATTCTCTGCAGCAATCCTTAAAAGATTTATTAAAAGTAAAGGAAAAACATATCTCGTAATGGATCTTCCGGCTTATAAAAAACCACTTTTCGGATATGACTTTAAAATGGTTTTAGGAAAAGTTTGGGACTTCATTACAGGAGCCGGAAAAATAATTTTCATCGTAAGTATCATCATCTGGTTTTTAAGCTATTTCGGGCCAAGCCAGAAAACAAATGAATTGGTAGCAACAGATGTTCACTTAGACCATTCTTACCTTGCAAAGATGGGCAAAGGAATAGAACCTGTAATCGCTCCGCTTGGTTACGACTGGAAAATGGGAGTAGGAATCCTTACCAGTTTTGTAGCAAGAGAAGTTTTTGTAGGAACAATGTCTACTCTTTACAGTCTGGAAGATGATGCTCCGGAAGTGAAAGTAATTGATAAAATGAGAAGAGATGTAAAGCCCAACGGAGAAAAAGTCTTCAGTTT
This sequence comes from uncultured Chryseobacterium sp., assembly GCA_965720825.1. GTDB lineage: Bacteria > Bacteroidota > Bacteroidia > Flavobacteriales > Weeksellaceae > Chryseobacterium. The sequence continues at coordinate 2,390 of CBFQYI010000085.1, forward strand.
TGCTACCGGAATTTCGGTTCTTCTTTTCTATGCATTTGCAATGCAGTGTGTTTCTACACTTGCAGTAGTCTACAGAGAAACCAAAAGCTGGAAATGGACCGGCTTTCAGGTGGTCATGATGACAGGTTTGGCATATTTTGTGTCGATGATAGTATATCAGATTTTAAAGTAATGGACTCATCATTAATTATTCAGTACGTACTTGTCCTATTAATTGTAGCATTCGCCTGTTACTCTTTATTTAAAGTACTTAAAAAGAATTTCGCTCCAAAGAAATTCAGCTCCAAAAGAACCAACTGCGATAAAGATTGCGGCTGTTCTTAAACAAGGCTTAACCGGGGTAAAAAAATAATAGTATTTTCATCGTTTGAAAATATAATTATTTTGACTCTAAAAAACACAATTTCAGTTCTCTTGTTGTTCTCATGCATTTTTTACGCTAGGTGCCAGACAGATACAACACTAGTAAAATCGTACAAAGATCAGGTGATGATCCGCCTTAATCTGGATACCAATCTTGAAAAGTATATTCTTTCTCAGGAAGGAAATGATAAAATGGAGCTGTCCATTAATAACAAAACAAGAACATCTGTATCTATTGACTACCGTGCCATTAGTGCAACCCTTTCTTTCTCGCCCAAATTTATCCCGGGAAATAATGAGGATGATCTGAAAGGAAAAAGTTCTTATACAGATTTGAGCTTCAGATTTTTCCCCAAAAGATTTATCCAGACTCTTTATTATAAAAAGGTAAAAGGGTTTTACGTGGAAAATATGAAAGATTTATTTCCGGAATGGCAGGAGACAGATACTTATAAGCAGTTTCCGGACTTAAAAGTGCTGAGCTTCGGAGGAACAACATCGTATGTACTTAATACAAACTTCTCGGCCAAAAGTCTATATACTCAAAGTGAATGGCAGAAAAAAAGCAGTGGAAGCTGGATTCCCTATCTGGATTATGATGTCAGCTTTTTTACCAATACAATCATGGAAGAGAAAAGGAAAGAAGTTCAGTATAAAATAGGTGCCAATATGGGATACTTTTATAATTGGATTATAAGAGATAAGGTGAATGTTGCTCCTTACCTTTCCGTAGGTCTTGGAGGACAGTTTTCAAGCTCCCGGCAGGGAAATGAGCAGAAAGAAAACGAACAGTTTGTAACCCTGAGAATGGAAGGAGGCCTTCATGTTGGATATAATTCGGACCGTTTCCTTTTTGGGGGCAGGATGAACTTTAAGACTTATACCTATCAGAAAAACGGGGAGGCCGTAGAAAATAATAACCTTTATGGTCTGTTATATATAGGGTATCGTTTTGCACCACCGAAAGTTGTGAAAAATACGTATGATAAAATCCAAAAAAAGATTCCGGTTCTATAAGTTGAAAGGTCTTTTAATTATCTTTGCGTTGGAAAATTCAGAAAGAACAAAATAAAAGTAAAAACATCATGTCATTAATAAAATCTATTTCCGGAATTCGCGGAACCATTGGTGGAAGAGTAAATGATAACTTAACACCACTGGATGTTGTAAAATTCGCATCCGCATTCGGAACCTGGCTTCAAAATAATAAAAACAAAAAAGATCTTACCCTTATCATCGGAAGAGATGCCAGAATTTCTGGTCAGATGGTTTCTTCTTTAGTTACGGCTACATTGCAGGGATTAGGAATTAATGTAATAGATCTTGGTCTTTCTACAACACCTACAGTAGAAGTAATGGTTCCTGAGCTGAATGCAGACGGAGGAATCATCCTTACCGCTTCTCATAATCCAAAACAATGGAATGCTCTTAAACTCTTAAACGAAAAAGGAGAATTCATCAGTGGTGAAAACGGCGCTGAAGTATTGGCTTTAGCAGAAAGTGAAGACTTCAATTATGCAGAAGTAGATGATCTTGGAAAATATGAAACAAGAGACGATGCTTTTGATATCCATATTCAGCAGATCCTGGATTTACCAATGATAGATGTGGAAGCAATCAAAGCGAAGAATTTTAAAGTAGTTCTTGATGCTGTAAACTCTACAGGAGGAATTGCTATTCCAATGCTTTTAGATAAATTAGGTTGTGAAACCATCAAATTATATTGTGAACCTACAGGACACTTCCCACACAATCCTGAACCGTTGAAAGAACATTTGGGAGATATCTGTGACCTGGTGAAAAAAGAAAATGCAGACTTAGGAGTTGTCGTAGATCCGGTCGTAGACAGATTGGCTCTTATTGATGAAAAAGGAGAAATGTTCGGGGAAGAATACACACTGGTAGCCGTTGCAGATTACCTGTTGAAAAATAAAAATGGAGTAGCAATCTCCAACCTTTCTTCAAGCCGTGCATTGAGAGATGTAGCACAAACCCACAATTCAGAATACTTTGCAAGTGCTGTAGGAGAAGTAAATGTAGTTACTTTGATGAAAGAGAAAAATGCGGTCATTGGAGGGGAAGGAAACGGAGGAATTATCTACCCTGAATTGCATTACGGAAGAGACTCTTTAGTAGGAGTAGCACTATTCCTAACACATTTAGCCAAAGAAAACAAAACTGTTTCTGAACTCAGAGCAGGATATCCAAGTTATTTTATGGGTAAAAAGAAAATAGAACTTACGCCGGAGATTGATGTAGATGCTATCTTAAGCAAAATGGAGCAGGAATATCAGAATGAAGAAGTTTCTACAGTAGATGGTGTTAAAATAGACTTTGAAAACAACTGGGTACACCTTAGAAAATCCAATACAGAACCAATTATAAGAATTTATACTGAAGCTAAATCTCAGGAAGAGGCAGATCAGTTAGGAGATGATATCATTGCTAAAATCAAGAGTTTAATCTAAAAATAGACGAAGAGCGGACAAACAGTCCGTTCTTTTTTTATCCGAAATGTTTGAACACATCAAAAACAGGTTTCCTTTCCCCAAAGAAAAATGGAGAAAATTTCTGGGCACTTTCCAGCGTATGGAAGTTCCTGCCAAGACTTTGCTTTTAAAAGAAGGTGAAGTGTCCTGCAATGCCTATTATATTGAAAAAGGAATGGTAAGAGCCTGGTATAATAATGACGGAAAAGACGTTACCTTCCAGTTTTTTCTTGAAAATACAATGTTTTCTTCCTTGGAAAGCTTTAAAAAAGGATTGCCAAGTATGGTTTCATTTGAGACCATAGAACCCTGTATCTTATACAAAATCAACAAACCTGATGTGGATGCTTTTCTGGAAGAAGTTTACGAAAATCCGGAGCTCAGAAACCTCTTTATGGATGCTCTTTTCGAAAGGGTATTCGATTATATGAAACATTTCTTTTCATTCATTAAAGACACCCCACAGCAGCGATATCTGAATTTAGTTAAACAAAAACCGGAGATTATCAAAAGAGTTCCCCAGCATTATATTGCTTCCTATCTTGGCATTACTACTGTACATCTCAGCAGAATCAAAAGCAAAATATTGAAAGAAGGACTTTAAGAGGATGGAAGGTGGAGTCAGAAGTTTAAAAAGAACTGCATAAATTCAGACTCATCTTAAACGCTAAACTCGCAAAGAATAATATGCATTGTTGAAAATGCTCGCAATGACGTTCCACTCAGCAATGATGGTTCTTTGCTAAACGGAGTACCCTTGTGAACAAATACTAATAACATATCATGTTTCCTGACGTCCTCAGCGTTTCACTCTTTAAAAGTCATGTATTTTTTTAACGCGATGTCCGCAAAGAATAATATGCATTGTTGAATACGATCGCAAAGTCGTTCCACTCAGCAATGATGGTTCTTTGCTAAACGGAGTACCCTTGTGAACAAATAATAATAACAATATCATGTTTCCTAGCGATTGCTGCGTTTGTTAACTCTGTTACCGGCTTTATAAACTCCCAACATCCCGCTTCCGGCTCCCTTCCCCAAACTGATAACAAATGTTATCGTTCCGCAGCCTTCTTCCCTCCTAATTTTGTATAAAAATTAAAAGAATGAAAGCAGCCGTAGTATTTGCAAAAGGAAGCATTCCTCAATATGCAGATTTCCAGGAGCCTGAAATACAGGAAAATGAAATTCTGATTTCAGTAAAAGCAGCATCAATTAAAAATCTCGACCGAGCCAGAGCTGGCGGAAATCACTATTCAACAGAGAATCAGGAACATCAACCAACGGTTATCGGAACAGATGGAGCAGGATACCTTGAAAACGGAAGTAAAGTTTATTTTTTCAGCAAAAAAGGAACCGTTGCTGAAAAAGCTGTTGCCGATCCAAAAATGATTATACCAATTCCTGAAGAACTGGATTTTTCTTTAGCCGCTGCATTACCAAACGCTGTTATGGGATCTGCAATGGCATTAAAGTTCAAGGCTGGATTGCAGTCTGGAAATACCGTTCTTATTAACGGAGCAACAGGAATTACAGGAAGAATTGCCGTTCAGGTAGCCAGACTATATGGAGCAGGTAAAGTTATCGTTACCGGTAGAAACGAAGAATCTCTGCAATCTTTACTTGAGTTGGGAGCTGATGAGGAGATTTCACTCATGCTGGACGATAATGATTTTAAGCAAAAAATAAAAGAAATTCATAAAGAAACTCCAATAGATATTATCATAGATTATATCTGGGGGCATTCTGTAGAAATGATATTATCCGCTCTTAAAGGAGACGGAACCTTTTCTCATAAAACAAAACTCGTAACGATAGGAGGAATGAGTGGTGATGTCATTCAGCTCTCTTCGCAGATTCTCAGAGGAACTGATATTCAGATTTCAGGATCTGGATTGGGAAGCTGGACGAAAGAAGAATCAAAACTTTTGTTTTCAGAAATTATCCCGGAAATGTTTCAGGCAGCCGTAGAAGGAAAAATTAAAATGGAAACTCAGGACGTTGATATAAAAAATATCGAAGCTGTATGGAATGCTGAGGTACAAAGCGGAAAACGCCTTGTTATAAGAATTTAACCCCAATTTCCGTTTTTTTATCCACAATCCTTTTATTGGTTTTCTTTTTTTACTATTTTTATAATAGAAATTTATGAAATGGAATATTCAAAAAAAAGTTGCAACTTTGCATAAATATTTGAATATCAGTTTCAGATGTATTATTAACTAAACGTTTGCCGAGGTTTGTAAGCAAATTCAAGCGTTGGGCCGACAAAGAGGACACTATTGGAAGAGTATTTTGGAAATGAACTTGTAAAAAAGTTCGAGGAAATGATGGAAAACAATGACGAATTCTACTTCGATACCGAAGAGTTAGAAGACATTATTGTTTATTATTTGGAGCTTGGTGATTTTAATTACGCTGACATGGCTGTTAATTATGGACTAAAGCTTCACCCTAATTCGTTGGATATTAAGATCAAAAGACTTGAAATCCTTCTGGAATGGGAAGAGTATAATACGGCGAAAGAACTTATTGACGAACTGAAAGGCGCTTCTATGGAGCATACAGACTTTTTGGTTTGTTACGCCAAGTATTATTCGAACCTAGGAAATCCCAGAAAATCCATTGAAATCTGCAAAAAAGCTTTGACATTAGAGGAAGAAGAAAACTTTCTCCACAACTTTATTGCGGATGAATATGTGAATCTCGGAGATCCTTTTAACGCTCTTAAACATTACAGAAAAGCACTGAAGGAAGATCCTACGGATGAATATTCGCTGGAAAATTGTATGGTGTGTTTCAGTGACCTGAATAAGAGTGAGGAGGCTATTGCCTTTCTTAATGAATATTTAGATGAATTCCCTTATTCTGAAACCGCATGGTTTGAATATGGTCAATTCTACTTCAACAGAAAAAATTATGACGAAGCCATAAGAGGCTACGATTATTTATTGGCAATCAACTCAAACTCTGTGGGAGTATATGCCAATAAAGCAGCTTGTTATGAAGCTTTAGGACAATACCAGAAGGCCATCGAAACTTATGAGGAAATGCTGGAGCTGGAATATACAAAAGCATTTACTTTTTATAAGATCGGATTATGCAACAAGGCTTTAAAACAGCCTATTTTAGCTTTAAATTCATTCCAGAAATCATTGAGAGAAGACCCTCAGTTTTATCTTGCAATGATGGAGCAGTCTTATCTTTACGAAGAAATGGGCGGAATGTCTGAAGCATTGCACTATGCGAAAGAAGCTACCCAGCTGAATGAAAATAATCTTGACTATCAGAAGAGATTAGCATTTTTATTCATCGATTCAGGGAAGTTTGAAGAAAGTCTTTCCTGTCTTAAAAAACTGGTGGATGCGGAGCCTTCAAGATTCTACAACTGGTATGCCTATTCAGAAGTTTTGATGTTGGTAGGAGAATATGAAGATGCGGTAACAGTATTGAACAGAGCCATAAAAAAACATTACAGAGCCGAGTTGTTTTATCAGTTGAGCAATTGCTTCTATAATCTGAAAGACCAGGATAAAGGAATGGAATCTCTTCAAAAAGCGTTGGAACTTGATCCTTCTTTAGCTAAGGATATGCAGAAAAAATATCCTTTCATTAAAGACGAAGTGAAAAAGGTAAAAGCCAGCAAAGTGAAGAAAAAGAATTAGAATAATCTTAAATAAGAGAAAAACCTGCAGAAATGCAGGTTTTTTTTATTGATAGTTGTACTCGTAGAAAAATTTATCCGGAGCGCTGGTGCTTGCATTTCCGTTCATATCAAGAGATTGTCTGCTTTCTTCAGAAGGATAACCCGCCGTATTAAAAGTTGTTGTATACTTATGAGCGGTCGTTCCGGTAGCTGTTCCACCTCCGGCTGTAGTATTGGTAAACTCTCCTTTATACGTATGTAAGCTGTTCTTAATATTTGAGAATAACATGCTTATCCCATCACTGCTCTCATTTCCGTTGAATATGATTTTGTCAAAACCTTTTACATTTTTGAAAGGATAGTTTTTATCAGTATAGGTATAAGTCTCTTTTTCCGTATAATTAACGGCATTTCCATTGACGATTCCGGTTCCTGATCCTACGCTGCTTACCATATTTCCATTGTTGTAAGTAAATACACTGTTAATGGTAGAGGATCCTGCAGCCCCTGAATTGGTCTGTTTTTTTACGTTAATCTCCGTATTACTTGTATAAATATAGGTAAATGAGACAGTGTTCTGTATGACTCCTGTAGTAGAATATTCCTTAATTACGGCTGTGGACATGCGTCCGTTAGAATATCCATATTCAACAGCACTTTCAAGAACATTATTTTCGTAATGTTTAATCCCGGAAACATAATCATCGGTATAGGAGAATTCCACTCTTTGTCCATGATTAATGTTGTTAATCATGCTGATAATTTTAGTTCCGTTGTAATTGATTTTCATTACAATACCGTCCATAGTCATCTTCGTGGGAAGAATTACGCTTTGATTCGATGGATCACTGTTGTCGAAAGATGTCTCATCAGAGCTGGAGCAAGAAAGGGTAGAGAAGGCTATAGCCCCAAAAAATAGAAGTTTTTTCATAGTTATAAGTTAAATCACCCAAATATAATTTAATTTATAATATGATTTTATTTTTTTGGATTTGTTCTTAAAAATATGAGTCCGGCAATAATAATCCCAGCTCCTATAAATTGTAAATAAGTGAGTTTCTCACCATCTATTATCCCCCAGATAATGGCAACGATAGGCATTATTAAAGTAACAGTGGATGCGAAAAGGGGAGAGGAAACCTTGAGCAAGCGGTAATTCATCGTCATGGCAAGTCCTGTCCCGAAAACAGATAAAAGGCTGACAAACATAAGCCCTGTCAGATTATCTTTCGAAAAACTGAATTCCGAAAAGAATCCTGTACCCGTGAGTGCTATAATGGATGGCAGCAATAAAACAAAAGAAAACACAAAAGCAGATAAAATAGTAGAAGATACTTCCATCAGCTTTGATTTTACGGTGGTTGTACTCAGTGCATAGCACAAAGTTGCCAACAATAACAGAAGGATCGGAATCATTTTCAAATCTCCGCTGTCTCCACCTCCAAATGCAAGAATACAGACTCCTGTAAAGCTTATAAGGGTGCCTATAATCTGTTTTTTTGTCGTTTCAAACTTCCAGACCAATGCCCCTACGATAATCACGAAAATAGGCATCATGGAGTTGATAATCCCTGCAATACTGCTGCTTATTTCTGTTTCTGCAATCGGAAACAGAAACATGGGAATGAAATTTCCGGTGAAAGCTGCCAGAATTAACCATTTCAAATGCTTTTTAGGGAAAAGTTTGTAATTGGAAATAGCAACTGGAAGCAGAATAATGCCGGCAATAAGAACTCTTAAAGACCCAACCTGATATGGATTGAAGTGCTCCAGCGATTTTTTGATTAAAATAAAGGATGACCCCCAGATAATACTCAGGACAACCAGAAGAACCCACTTTTCTTTATCTGCGTTCATTATTTTCGTGTAAGATTTTTAGAAATTCTTTTTTGGGAATCATTTTTGCTCCCAGACTCTCCAGGTGTTCAGTATGTGATTGACAGTCAATTAATTCAATGTTGTCTTTGTTGCTTTCTACAAAGTTAATAAACCCTGCTTTTGAAGCATTACTTACTTTAGCAAACATACTTTCTCCGCAGAATACATTTCCAATCTGCAAGCCGTAAAAACCGCCTACAAGTTCTTCATCCTGCCACACTTCAATGCTTTTGGCTAAGCCGTATTCATGGAGTTGAACAAAAGACTCCATGAGTTCATCAGAGAGCCACGTGCCTGACTGCCCTTTTCGGGTAGCCTGCTGGCAATTCCTGATTACCTCTCTGAAGTTTTTATTCTCAGAAAAAGTAAAAACTTTTCTGTTGAGTACCTTTCTCATGGATTTTGAAACCTTTAAGTCTTCAGGAACAAGAACAAACCTTGGATCAGGACACCACCAAAGAATTTCCTCTCCGGGATTGTACCATGGAAAAATGCCCAGCTGATAAGCAAACCAAATACGCTCTACGGACAAATCGCCCCCAAAAGCAATTACTCCCTCATGGCCATCATACAGCTCTGGGTCGGGAAATGAAATCTCGTTTTCGTCTAATCGGACCATTTTTAGAAAAAAAATCCCACTTCAAAAAGCAGGATTTATATTTGATCTTTATTCTTTAATTAGAAAGGTAAATCATCATCGTCGTCTCCGGCAAACGGATTCTCATTAGAAACTGGAGATGCAGATTGCTGAGGCATAGCCTGAGTAGGTTCAGAACCATTATCAAAAACTTTCTCTACTCTCCACCCTGTAATAGAGTTGAAGTATTTAGTTTCACCTTGAGGAGAAACCCATTCTCTACCTCTGATGTTGATTCCTACTTTTACGTTTTCACCTTCTTTAAGGTTGTCTAATAAACTGATTTTATCAGATAAAAATTCTATGTTTATCGGCTGTGGATACTGTTCCTGGGTCAAAATAACCATTTCTCTTTTTTGAAACCCGCTCGCAAATGTTTGAGCATCAAAAAGTTTCTTTACCGTTCCTTGTAATTCCATATCGTAAATATTAACGATGTAAAAGTATGAAAATGAAATGTAATAAAAGAAGGCATGAAAAAAAAATGTGGAAATTTTATTTTTTTTTCCTGAAAAGTTTGGTAGTAAAGGAAATTGTCCTATATTTGCACTCACAAAAACGAAGCAAGCTCTTTAAAACTTACAATATAAAAACCAGCGGATGTGGTGTAATTGGTAGCCACGCCAGACTTAGGATCTGGTGCCGTGAGGCGTGGGGGTTCGAGTCCCTTCATCCGCACTATGCGAAAATAGCTCAGCTGGTAGAGCACAACCTTGCCAAGGTTGGGGTCGCGGGTTCGAATCCCGTTTTTCGCTCCACACCATGCCCTGGTGGTGGAACTGGTAGACACGCAGGACTTAAAATCCTGTGTCCGCAAGGACGTACGGGTTCAAGTCCCGTCTGGGGTACAA
>CBFQYI010000086.1:0-12204 GCA_965720825.1 uncultured Chryseobacterium sp.
CAAATGAAATAGGGCTTACAGGTCTGTTAGGATTTCCTTCAGCTTATCACGCCATGCACGAAGCTGATCTCGTCATTCTTCTGGGGACGGATTTCCCTTATCAGAAATTCATGCCTGTAAAAAATAAAATAGTGCAGATTGATGAAAGTCCTGAAAGATTAGGAAGAAGAGCAAAACTCGAGTTAGGACTTGCCGGAGATGTCAAAGAAACCATTAAAGCATTACTGCCCTTACTGGAAGAAAAAACGGATGTTCATTTCCTGAACGAGCAACTTGCATTTTATGATAAAGTGAAAGAAAACCAGTTGGAATATGTAAAAGATTCTGGAAAAGAAAATGCTATTCAGCCGGAATATGTGGCCCACACTTTAGATAAGCTTGCTAAACATGATGCTATTTTTACGGTAGATACCGGAATGTGTTGTGTATGGGGAGCTCGGTTTATTACAGGAACAGGCGAAAGGAAAATGCTGGGTTCGTTTAATCACGGATCAATGGCGAATGCAATGCCAATGGCTATCGGAGCAGCTTTAGCACATCCTGAAAAACAGGTGATTGCTCTATGTGGTGACGGAGGATTATCCATGCTGTTAGGAGATATGGCCACTATTTTTCAATATAAACTCCCTGTGAAACTGATCGTATTCAACAACAGAACGCTGGGAATGGTAAAGCTGGAAATGGAAGTTGGTGGAATGCCGGACAATGAAACAGATATGATTAACCCGGACTTTGCCATGGTAGCACATGCGATGGGCTATCCGGGAAAAAATGTTCATCTTCCCGAAGAAGTAGAAAGCGCCATCAAAGAATGTCTGGATCACAACGGACCTTATCTTCTGAATATTTTTACCAATCCTAATGCGCTGGCCCTTCCTCCTAAAATTGAATTTGACCAGATCATGGGAATGACCAAGTCTATGGCTCAGCTAATGCTGGGTGGTAAAATGGATGAGGTTTTTGAAACCGTAAAAAGCAATTATAAACACATTAAAGGTCTATTGTAAGATTTCAAAACATAGTACGAATCCATACTTTCATATTTTAAAACTTCATGCTTTGTGTGAAGTTTTTCTTTTTTATAAATGGACTAAATATTTACCTTTGTTTATTATTAGTAAACAAATTATGAGAACAGTACTTTTATTTTTGGCTTTGTGTGCTGTGAATTTTTCATATGCACAGGATCAGGAAGATCGTGATGATTCTTTCATCAGGGAAAGCAATAAAAATGTTCTGAAAATAGACATCAAAGAACCTTTTATGCAGGTGGCTGTAAAATGTAATGATTTTAAACCCGCAGCGTTTGAAGGAGGTGTTGCAGCCTATAAAGATATCCTGAACAAGTACATGTATGCCTATCTGAATTCAGATTTCTATGCTTTGACTGGAGATTTTACATTTACCTTAGTGCTTGATGCTAAAGGAAAAGTAGTAGATGTGAAAGGAATGCCCAAAGTACAGAATAGTGAAGTCTTTTTTGATGATATGCAATATGTAGTAAGAAGAATCAAGAAAAACTGGACTCCGGCCTCTTGTGGCGGGCAGCCTGTAGCTTCACAGATCAAAGTTAAAATGAACTTCTCTTCAATGTCTGTGGATATTGATTAGATGCAAAGGTTTTCTTTTCAAAATTTAAACGCAGGGCTATATTTATTAAAGGGATAAATAAGCTCTGGAAAAAATAAAAATCAAATGGAACCCATTATCAAAAAAAGGAGTTTCAGTTGATTCTACAACAATAAATAAAAATCAGCTCTCTTAGCAATACCTATAATCATGATTAAGAAATTTTTGTTGCTCATCACTTTCTTTACAACAAAACTAATTTTTGCTCAAAATGAAGTTTTGGATAAATATCCTTATGGCCAAGATTTTTATGTTGGTGGGTTAAATCAATTAACTAAGGAGATGGTAAAGGTTGTTAAAGAACAAAAGTTGCTGCCTTGTGAAAAAAGCGAAGAACGGTATAATGTACAGATTCTTGTGCATGAAAATTCAAGCATCCATTATGTTAAAGATTTTGATACTGTAGAAATTCAAAAAAATAAATGTGCATTTGATTTCAGCCGTAAAATTATTCCCCATCTTAAAAAATGGATGCCGGCAAAAGTGAACGGGAAATTTATGGGAGCAATTGCCAAAATTGAAATAAATCCTTTTTATTTAGTTAATTCCAAAGATGATCCAAGTAAAAACGAAAAGAAAGGCCCAACTTTTAAAAAAGGAATAAAAGCTTTTGGATTTGAGGTTAAGTCTATTTTTGAAAGATTCATAAAGAAAAACGAGGACAAAAGAGCCTTGTTGACATTTGTTGTCAATGAGAATGGCGAAATGGAGGATTTCAAGATTGAAGGCGATTTTTTTGACTATGAAAAAAAAGATATCATCAATAGTCTATCTAAAATAAAAGGAAAATGGAATCCTGCTACATTTAATAATATTCCATTGAGAGCCAAAATTAGTCAACCAATTTTTCAACAATTTGATCTTCAGAGAGAGTTGGAAGATCAGGATAAAATAATGGATCAAAATTTCCATGATAATAGATACAGATAATCTCCTGACATTCTGTCACAATATTTTGTATCTTTGCAAACTTATTTGTTCGTAATTGAATATTGCGGACCTTAAATCGATTATCGTGCAGGAAAAATATATAGACGAAACAAAACAGGGCGAAGCTTTTGCTATTGCAGAAAGACCAGAGAACTCTAAAAAACTGTTTTTAGAAAGCTATGGATGTCAGATGAATTTCTCTGACTCTGAAATTGTTGCATCCATTCTTAATGAACAAGGCTATAATACAACGATGAAAGTTGAAGAAGCTGACCTGATTCTTTTAAATACATGTTCCATCCGAGAAAAAGCTGAACAGACCGTAAGAATGCGTCTTTCTCAGTTCAAAAATCTGAAAAAAGAAAGACCGAATATGACGGTAGGAGTTCTGGGATGTATGGCGGAAAGATTGAAAACCAAGTTCTTAGAAGAAGAGCAGTTGGTTGATCTTGTTGTTGGTCCGGATGCCTACAGAGATTTGCCGAATCTTTTAAAAGAAACCGATGATGGAAGAGATGCAATCAACGTAATTCTTTCCAAAGAAGAAACTTATGCAGATATCAATCCTGTTCGTTTAGGAGGAAACGGTGTTACCGCATTTGTTACTATTACCAGAGGTTGTGATAATATGTGTACATTCTGTGTAGTTCCTTTTACAAGAGGAAGAGAAAGAAGCCGAGATCCACACTCTATTATTGAAGAATGTAAAGACCTTGCCAATAACGGATATAAAGAAATTACCCTTTTAGGCCAAAACGTAGACTCTTACCTTTGGTATGGAGGAGGTCCTAAAAAAGACTTTGCCAAAGCTTCTGAAATGCAGAAAGCAACAGCGGTTAATTTTGCTCAGCTTCTTGATTTAGTGGCTAAAGCCGTTCCGGAACTGAGAATCAGATTCTCTACATCCAATCCTCAGGATATGAGTCTGGATGTATTCAAAATGATGGCAAAGCATGATAACATCTGTAAATATGTTCACCTTCCTGTACAAAGCGGAAGCAATAATATGCTTGAAGCGATGAACAGACAGCATACCCGTGAAGAATACCTTGATCTGATCAGAAAGGCGAAGGAAATTGTTCCGGAAGTAGCATTTTCTCAGGATATGATCGTTGGATTCTGTAATGAATCTGAAGAAGATCACCAGGATACATTAAGCCTGATGAGAGAAGTAGAATATGACTATGGTTACATGTTTGCTTACTCAGAAAGACCGGGAACTCCGGCGCACAAGAAAATGGAAGACAATATTCCGGCTGATGTGAAACAGAGACGTCTTGCTGAGGTTATTGCTCTTCAGGGCGAGCTTTCCAACCAAAGAATGAAATCTTATGTAGGAAGAGTACATGAGGTTCTGATTGAAGGAATTTCCAAGAAGAACAAAAACCAATGGAAAGGAAGAAACTCTCAGAATGCCGTATGTGTTTTCGATAAATTGGAAGGGCAGAAAATAGGTGACATTGTGAACGTTTTTGTTCATGATAACACACAGGGCACACTTTTAGGGAGAACAGCGGAATAAAATAAAGTCGTGATTAAGGCAGTTTATCTTTTTGCAATGCTTTCGTTTGCTCTGGTATCTTGTCAGACAGAAAAAAATGTAAAAAAATATCCTGCAACCGTAGGAGATATCGAGTTCGATGCGAAACTGGATGATGCTGATTTTAAGAAGTGTGGCTCAGAAAAATGGGGACATTTCAGTTTTCAGTATTATCAGGGTTCAAAGGAATTTAGCTATAAGGGTGAAAAGATTGCGATCACTGAAAAACTTAAAAAAGAAAATATATATTCTGAAAAAAAGATCAACGGTTATATTACCGTAAGATTTTTAGTAAATTGTGAAGGAAAGACAGGGTTATTCAGGTTACAGCATATGAGCTCAGATCTGAAAGATTCTGTACTGGATGAAGAATTTGAAAATAAGCTGCTGCAGTTTACAAAATCACTCAATGGCTGGATGCCGAAAGAGATAAAAGGTTTAAAAGTAGATTATTATCAGTATTTAACCTATAAAATTGAAAATGGAAAAGTTTCAGAGGTATTACCTTAGCTTTTTGTTACTTATCGTTTACACCAATACTATTGCACAGGTCAACTGTAACGCAGTAGAGGGTGAGAACTGCAAAAAAGCGTGTGAGTTATACAACTGGGCTTCAGATTTACAAGGTTTCGCAGAATCTCAGGAAGGTTTCGATAAGGCCATTGAATTGTGTCCCGATTTCTCCCATGCTTATATGGAAAAAGCAGTTCCATATCTTAAAAACGGAGATTTCGTAACCTGGAAAATTTTAATGGATAAAGCGGTTGCTTTAGACCCCAAAATGCATCTTGGTTACAGAGGCTGGACGAAGTTTCAGTTCTTAAGAGACTATAAAGGAGCAATTCAGGATTTAGAAGGTTTAAAAAAATATGAGCCCGGAGACTTAGGAAGATCTCAAAACGGGGACTATAATCTGGACGTTGTAAGGGCTATGTCCTACAGTGCTTTAGGACAGAAAGAAAAAGCAGCAGGGATTATAGAAAGACTTCTGGCTACCAGAGGTTATGTGAAGGGAATGTTTGATCATTATCAGCTGGGAGTTACCTATTTCGAGCTGGGAAGATATGACAGAGCCCTGGAAAATTTTGAAAAACAAAGCAAAGAGTACGACTTTGCTGAGAATATATACTTTAAAAGTAAAGTTTCTAAGATCAGAAACAAAGATTATTTGGATTTAAAAATGTTAGCCCTACAAACGTATGATGAAGGAAAGACCATGAAAGATGTCTACACTCATCACTTTAACAAAGTCTACAGAAAAGAAATTGAAGAGCTGTAGAAGATTAACATTCAGTCAATAATCAAAAATTTACTTATGAGCAACGAGCTACAAAACATAAAAAACCGTTTCGGAATTATCGGAAACTTTCCTGCACTCAATCGTGCCCTCGAAAAATCTATCCAGGTTGCACCTACAGATATCTCTGTACTTGTGATTGGAGAAAGTGGGGTAGGGAAAGAATTTATTCCGAAAATCATTCATTCAGAATCCAGAAGAAAACATCAGCCTTATATTGTCGTAAACTGTGGAGCCATTCCGGAAGGAACTATAGACTCTGAATTGTTTGGACACGAAAAAGGAGCTTTTACAGGGGCTACAGCTACAAGAAAAGGATATTTTGAAGTAGCAGACGGAGGAACTATCTTTTTGGATGAGGTAGGAGAACTTCCTCTACAAACTCAGGTTCGTCTTTTAAGAGTGCTGGAAAGTGGTGAATTTATGAAAGTAGGTTCTTCGCAGGTGCAGAAAACCAATGTGAGAATTGTGGCAGCTACCAACGTTAATATGATGAAAGCCATCCATGACGGAAGATTCCGTGAGGATTTGTATTACCGTTTGAATACTGTTCAGATTGATATGCCGCCTTTGAGAGAAAGAAAAGGAGATATCCATTTGCTATTCAGAAAATTTGCGATAGACTTTGCTGAAAAATACAGAATGCCGGAACTGGAACTGGAGCAAAGCGCTGTTCATTATATAGAAAGTTATTCTTTCCCGGGGAACGTCCGCCAGCTAAGAAACTTAGTAGAGCAGATGACCGTTGTAGAAAGAAACAGAAATATTACTGCTGAGAAGCTTGCTGAGTATATCCCTATGGAAACTCACCTTCCAATGGTTGTCAATACGCAAAGCACTCCAAAACAGAGCGATTTCGGAAGTGAAAGAGAGATCATGTATAAAATTCTATTCGATATGAGGAATGATATTAATGATTTAAAATCCTTAACTTCGGAACTGATCAAGAACAGAGGAACAGCAGATCTGAGCAACCATGAGAAAAACCTGATCAACAGGATTTATACTCCTGAAAGTCAGCCGCAGGTAAATTCGGGATCTTTGTTATATTTTGATAATAATAATGATACGCCGGCAGTTCAGACTCCAACAATTATTTCTACTCCTGAGGACAGCTATGAAGATATTGAAGATATCGAAATTGAGGAAAACAGACCAGAATCACTCTCTCTTCAGAACAATGAAAAAGACTTGATTATCAAGGCTTTAGAGAAACATAAAGGACGTAGGAACAGAGCTGCAGATGAGTTGGGAATCTCACAAAGAACTTTATACAGAAAAATAAAACAATATAACCTGGAAGATTAACACAGCATAAATAATGAAAGTCAATTTAACACCTAAGCCGATCAATTTTAAGTTCGGAGAATACATTAACAAAGGGGTCGAACTTTTAAAGAAAGATTTCGGGAATATTTTTGTAGCATTTTTAGTATGCTTTGTGATGTCTATTATTCCGTTCTGCGGACTGCTTGCAATGGGTAATTTATACAAATACCTTCAAAGGTTGAACAGAAATCAGCCGGCAAGTCCTGGAGATATTTTTGACTTCAAAGATTTCATGCCCTATTTTATGCTGCAGTTAATTGTTTTTGGTGGTGTTTTACTGCTTTACATTCCTTTATTTGCTGTCATGGGTGTATCAGGTGCAATTTCCGGAAGGGACGAATCTAACCCAATGGTTGCACTATTTGTGTTCCCCTATGTATTTTTAATAATAGCAGCTATATATTACTTTGTACTAAAAGGCTTTTATATCATTCCGTTAATCAGTCTTAAAGGAATCAAAGAAGTAAAAGAAGCCTGGAATATTTCAAAAATAATGAGCAAAGGAAATCTATTGTCAATTTTTCTTTTCTCATTGGTAGTGGGTATTTTGTCCCAGATTGGTATTGTTGCCTGCGGGATAGGAATTTTTCTTACCTTACCATTCTTATACACCGCAAATTATTTTGCTTATGAAGATGCTATTCAACAAATTGAGTATGATGAAATTATTGAAATCGGATCTAAAAATGAACTTTAAAATTAACAATATCAGCTTGAAACAATCACTGTTAACGGGAATGCTTTTTGCATTGCTGGGAGTTTTAAATTCATGCTATAGCTTTACGGGATCGTCACTTACAGACGAGAAAACAGTTCAGATTAATGAATTTCCCAATAATGCACCTCTTGTAAATCCGGCGTTATCACAACAGTTTTCTACAGCAATACAAAACAGATTCCTTCAGAGAACCACTTTGAAAGGAACAAAAGAAAATCCGGATATCCTGATTGAAGGAGAAATTACTGACTATTCCATTACGCCTACCACCATCAGTTCCAATACCCAGACCAACCCTTCTGGTGGAGTGATTCAGCAGGCACAGAATAAACTTACGATTACAGTAAAGGTACATTATGAAAATAAAATCCACCCGGATGCAAGCTTTGACAGAACGTATTCTGACGAAGCAGCTTTCAACAGTGATGTATCCTTAAGTCAAATCGAAGACCAGCAGGTAAAACTGGTAACAGATAGAATTATTAATAAGATATTTAACGACATTGTAGCGAATTGGTAAGATGAATCCGAGAGTTTTAGAATTAATAAAAAATCCGAAAAATATTCAGTTAGAAGACCTTGGTCTTTTGAAAGAAGAGATTCACACTTTTCCTTATATTCAGAATATCAGGGCGCTTCATCTGTATGGAGTGCATCTGTATGAAAAAGAAAACTATCAGAAGGAGCTTTCTATAACGGCTGCATATACTACTGATAAAAAGATTTTATATCAGCTGATCAACGGAAAGATCAGACAGGAGGCGAAACCTGAAATTGTGGAAGAGAAGAAACCTTCTAAAACAATTGATAAACCTGCCCAATTTACTCCAAAGATCCAATCCTTTCCCATCAGGAGAGAAGAAGAAGTTTCTTTGGAAAAACCTTTGGAAGAGGAGGAAAGTACTTGTGTTTTACCAACTTCACATGAAGTGAAGCACATCTACGTAAACGGTGAACGAAACAGAATTTTATTTGAAGGAGAAGAAAACTTCCTGGATGAAGAAAATTCTGAGACCATAGATATTGAATCTACTCTTGAATCCGGAACTCTGGTAACCCAGAAAACTGAGACTATAGTTGAAGAACCGGTTCAGGAGAAAGTAGAATCCGGACAAGTTGAAGCTGAGGAGAATGACGGAGAGAACTTTACGCCGGAAACTATCATTCCCGAAGATCAGATTTCTTCAGAAAAAGAGGAGGAAAAAATTGAAGAAGAGGAAAATACCAGTTTTCATGAAGTAGCACCTTTAGTACCGGAAGTAAATAGTGAGGTAGCAGTAGCAGAAGAGTCTATAAAGGAGGAATCAGCCCATGAAACTGAATTGGTTTCTGAGGAAGAACCTGCTCACCAGGAAGAAATACAAGCTGAAGGAGAAGAGGAAGCCGGAGAAAACTTTACACCAGAAACCATCATCGACGAAGATCAGATTGCTGGTGAAAAAGAAGAAGCAAATGGGCGTGAAGAATTGCCTTCAGTGGAATTATCTGATGCGGAAGTAAGTTTCCATGGAACAGATTCATTTATGCCGGACGTTAAGATCCAGGCCAACAATGAAGAAATAGCGGAGACCGTTGAAATTTCCCAACCGAATGTCAATAAATATGAGGAGGAAATGAGACGTCTGATTGAAGAGGTTGAGAAAAAAATGAAGGAAACTAAACTTGTTCCGCAAGAAGAAGAAATAGAGCCTGAAACAGTTGAAGATCATGAAATTAGCTTCGCTGATACTCAAAACTTCCATTTCTGGTCAACAAGTGAAGAAAAACCTGAAGAAATAAAAGAAGAACCTGTACAGGAAAAAGCTGTTGAGAATCCATTGCCTGTGGTTGAGGAAACTAAACCTGAAGTTACAGAAGAAAAGATAGAAGAAGCTCCTGAAGTACAGACTGCGTGGAAGCCAATGAGTGTGGAATCCAATATGCCGGATTCTTTAATCAGTAAACCTGAACAAGTCTCGGCTCCAGAAATTAAAACTCCGGCAGTGGAAGCAGCTCCTGTTGCAGAACCTGAAGTAATTCTTGAAGAAGAACAACTTTCCGAAACGGTTGCAAAAACCACACAGGAAGAAGTTATTCCGGTATTAGAAACATCAGAAATTGCAGAAGATCATTCTGAACCCATTGAATCAGGGGAAGAGGAAAAAGCTAATACTGATACTTTAAAAGAAAATGTACCTGTTATGAATGTTTCCTTCTTTGGAACTGATATTTCTACCCTTAAGGTTGAAGAAAAGCAGGAGGAAGAGAAAGAAGAATCTGTAGAAAAAGTACAGGAGGCTACTATGAAAAATACAACTCAATCATCCATAGACAGCAACGTTCCAGGTTTTATCAACACATGGCAGAGCTGGCTTAAGATTGACAGAACAGAAGAGGTTGAAAAGGAAAAATCAGAAATCAAAGAAAAGGCTATTGAGAACTTTATTGAGAATAATCCTAGAATCAGTCAGTTAAAAGAAGAAAGTACCTATGTTGTAAAAGAAAAGAATGACGATATCTCGCATTTGATGACAGAGACATTGGCGAATCTTTATTTTGAACAGAAACTATATACAAAGGCCATAAAAGCGTTTGAAATACTTATCAAAAAGAGTCCTGAGAAAAAAGAATATTTTGAATCCAAGATTAAAGATATTAAGGACTTCAGAAGTAAAAATTAAAAAGAAAAAGGTACTGATCTAATCAGTACCTTTTTTATTTTATAACTTCTGAGAATTACTTTTACTGCTTCTTAATTTTTTCCAGGCCTTCCGCCCAAATACAATAACAACAATTAATGTGATAATGGCAAATATTGCTGCTATTACCGGAGCTGCCATGGCGAGAATAGACATGATGCCCGCACCGGCTGTCTCTGTTGTTCCTACCATTGAGTTTCCTAAACCTCCGGTTGTCGCAGTAGAAGCAGCCCTTATTCCTGCGAATCCAGAGCTGATGGTAGCTGCTGTACCTCCACCGGCAATTAATGCCAAAGCCCATTGTGGGAAAGTTCCAAGATCAGCAAACTGACTGGCAAATAATATGGAACCAGCAACCGTGGCCATAGGAATAGAGACCGTGTCCAGTAAATGGTCAACAAAAGGGATGTAATAAGCCAATATCTCGATAACAGTGGCTATTCCTGTTGTAATAAGTGTAGGAAGACCAGCAAGCCATTCAAAATGCTCGTTCATGGGAATCCAGTTGAAATAGGAGGTAAGGCTTACAATAAACATAGGAAGAAATACCCGGAAGCCTGTAGCCGCAGCTAATCCAATCCCAATAAATGCACTGATTATATAAGAAAAATAGGGAACATTGTCTAACATATTAATTTTCAGATTTATTGTTTTCCCTAAAAATACAAAAACTATATGATATTTGGAGTGTTGTTGATTTTAGAGCTCCAGATACGGATGCGGGGTACGAGGTTTTGAGTTTTACTATTCATGATTTGCCATAGAGTAAAAAGAAGATTTTATCTGTGTAAGTCTGGGCGATCTGTGGGAAATAAAAAAATCTGCAAGAAAATGTCTCACAGATTTTTATTATTTTATCAGAAAAGATGATTACTTTTTCTGAGCTTCACAAAGCTTGAT
This sequence comes from uncultured Chryseobacterium sp., assembly GCA_965720825.1. Taxonomy (GTDB): domain Bacteria; phylum Bacteroidota; class Bacteroidia; order Flavobacteriales; family Weeksellaceae; genus Chryseobacterium. The sequence continues at coordinate 11,022 of CBFQYI010000086.1, forward strand.
AAACTGAGCCTCCACATCCTGAAATTTAGGAGGCATCTCAGGAGAAACCCAAAATAGCATGGCCATAGTTTTTTCTCCAAAGGCTTGCCTGAAAAGATGTTTATTCAGACGATAGCATTCTCTCAGTAACCTTTTGATACGATTCCTGTGTACTGCTCTTTTAAAATATCTCTTAGAAACAGAAACTCCAAATCTTGCAGCTTCTACAGAAAGGTTGGGTTTATCCTTTAGAATAATAATTCTCAGGTTTCCGCTCGTTCTCCATTTACCTTTCTCAAAAAGCAAACTTATCTCTGTGTTTTTTTTGAGCTTTTCCGCTCTGGGATATTTGGAATTTGTCATTTACGAAGTGTAAATATATTTTTTTATTTTTCTCCCACAGATTTCAAAGATTAAGACATGAAAATCGTTTTAAATATCTGTGAAATATGTGAAAAAATGTTTTAATCCTGATTTAATAAATAGTTAATCACTTCTGAAGCAGTATACAACCCGAAAATTGCTGGCATATAGCTTATTGTTCCGTAAAAAGATCTTTTATAATTGGTTCCGTCAGTCATTTTCAAACTTTCTTCATCCTGAATATCATTAGCAAAAACACAGCGAACTCCTTTGTCTATTTTTACCTTTTTCAGCCTTTTTCTTACTTGTTTTGCCAGGTGGCAGTGTTCAGTTTTGCTGATGTCTCTTACCATTACCTTGCTTGGATCTGTTTTTCCACCGGCACCCATTGAACTTACGATTTTTATCCTTCTTCTTTTGGCAGCGATAATCAGACATAGTTTTGGCGTTACGCTGTCAATACAGTCTAAAACATAATCAAATTTTGCAGAATCCAGAACTTCATCCATTCTTTCAGGATTTAGAAACTCATTGATTTTGGTTAAATTAAGATCGGGATTAATATCTAAAAGTCTTTCAGCTACCACTTCTACTTTATGTTTTCCTACAGTAGAACGTAAGGCAGGCAACTGTCTGTTGATATTGGTAATATCTACTGTATCGCCATCCACAATCGTCATATTTCCTACTCCGGCTCTTGCAAGAAATTCAGCTGCAAAAGAACCTACGCCGCCTAAACCAACAACCAAAACAGTGGCTTTGTTCAATTTTTCCAAGCCTTCTTCTTTTACCAGAAGCTCCGTTCTTTCCAACCAGTACTTATCCATTTTTTATTGAGTGT
>CBFQYI010000087.1:0-12190 GCA_965720825.1 uncultured Chryseobacterium sp.
TGACCGTAATGTTTTTTTGTACCGTTCAATGCTGCTGATAAATGATCATCATAAGCCTGTACAATTTCATTGATAGCGCAAGAAAGTCTGAGAGAAATATCGGTAAGTTGATTCGCTTTATAAGCATTTACGATACCGATTCCTGACATTACGGAAGTTCCGTTCATCAAAGCAAGACCTTCGCGGATTTCTACTTTGATCGGCTCTAAGCCTTCAGTTTCAAAAACTTCTTTGGTAGATTTTCTTTCTCCATTGTAAAAAACTTCTCCTTCTCCAATCAATACCAAAGCAAGGTGAGCCAGCTGAACAAGGTCACCGCTTGCTCCTACTCCTCCATGTTCAAAGATCAGTGGAGTAATATCTCTGTTGATCAATTCCTGAAGAAGATAGATAACAGACTGGTGCACTCCTGAATTCCCTAATGATAAGGTATTCAATCTTGCCAGCATACATGCTTTTACTTCTTCTGCAGGCAAAGGATTCCCGATTCCAGAAGAGTGGCTTCTGATCAGATTATACTGAAGCTGGTGTGTATCTTCATCACTGATTTTAAACTGAGCCATGGGCCCAAAACCGGTGTTCACACCATATATTACTTTATTTTTTGAAAACTCTTTTAAAAACTGAAAACTTTTATCCACTCTTGATAAAAGTGATTCATCCAGTTCTATTTTTTCATTCTCAATGATAATTTTTTGAAAGTCTTTCAGTTCTAAAAAGTTATTTATTTTCATCAATTAAAAGTAATAGTTGATAATTTTGTAAAATATTAATTATTTGTCACTAATTTTGCGGCAAAGATAAAAGTTATTATTAAAATAAAAAATCAAAGATGAGCAAAGAATTTGTTGACGTTCTTGTAATCGGAGCCGGACCCTCCGGATGCGTGTCTTCTTCGTACCTGAAGAACAATAACGTCAGCGTAAAAGTAGTCGAAAAGACAAAATTCCCCAGACTCGTAGTTGGAGAAAGCTTAATCCCAAGGGTAATGGACCACTTTGAGGAGGCCGGACTTTTTCCTGCATTAGATAAAATGGGCTTTGAAAAAAAGCTTGGAGCTCGTTTCCTTCGTGGTGAGGAAGTCTGCATTTTTGATTTCAGCAACAAATTCGGGGAAGGCTGGGACTGGACCTGGCAGGTTCCGAGAGCTGATTTTGATAATACGCTTGCTCAGGAAGTCATTAACAAAGGAATTGATCTTGAGTTTGAAACTGAAGTGATAGACATCAAATTTGACGGAACAGATTCTGTAACTACGGTAAGAAATAAAGATGGAGAAACAAAAGAAATCCATGCTAAGTTTGTTATCGATTCCAGTGGCTACGGAAGAGTACTGCCTCGTCTTCTTGATTTGGAGAAACCTTCAAAATTATCACCTCACTCTGCCATTTTCTCTCACGTAAATGATATCAACAGAGAACCGGGAGAGGAAGGAACTTTAATTTCTTTTGACATTATTGAAACAGAAGTATGGCTTTGGGTAATTCCTTTTTCCAACGGAAACACAAGTTTAGGAATTGTTGGCCCTACTGAATATATCGACAAATTATCTGAAAACGGAGATACAACGGAAGCTTTAAGAAAAGCCATTTCTCTTTCTGATTATTATGTAAAACGTTTTGGGAACGTAGATTTCCTTTTTGAACCTAAACATCTGAAAGATTATTCCTGTTCAGTAAAAAGTTTATTCGGAGATGGATTTGCTTTAACTGGGAATGCTTCAGAATTTCTTGACCCAGTATTTTCTTCGGGAATGGCTTTTGCCACAGAATCCGGAATGCTGGCCGCAAAACTGGCATTAAGACAGCTCAACGGAGAAAAAATTGACTGGCAGAAAGAATACACAGATTATATTTTATACGGAGTAGATGTTTTCACCACGTATGTAAAAGAATGGTATACCGGAAATCTTCAGGAATTATTCTTCCATCAACCGGAAAATCCGGACGTAAAGAAAAAGATCTGTGCAGTTTTAGCAGGCTATGTCTGGAATAAAGACAATCCTTTTGTGAGAAAGCACGATACAGTCATTAAAAACCTTGCGAACCTGATCAAGCTGGAAAAACAGGAACAGCAAAATCAAGCATAACAAAAACGGTCTGAAAATTCAGACCGTTTTTTGTTTTATTTTAAAGCATTTTTAATCGCTTTCCCTAATTCTTTTCCTGTTTTCTCATAGGCTGCGGATATTCTTCCGTATTCCATACGATAGCTGCCTTTACTTCCTATCCCTTCAATCTTGTCACCCTGAACTTTCGTTAACACTTTAGATGGGTTTTCAGTTTCAACAAATATCATTTCTGAGGATAACTTAGCAGGCTGTGTTACAAATCCTGTCCATCCGGCATAGATCCATTTTGTATCCAATATTAAGGTGTACTTTGCCGAAGCCCCTTTACTGAATTTTATTTTTTTCGCTTTACCATTTACTCCTTCAATAAACTTATCAAAAAAAACAGATTCTTTATGCTTTTGCCACTCTTCATCCCATTCTTTCCAGGATTCCTCACCTTTCTTAGCCAACGTTTCTGTCTTTCTTCTTTCAAGATATTGGGCTTCAGTATAATTATCTGCCTGAAAAAGAGGGTTTTCAAATTTAAACTGAACATTCACCTCTGTCTGATCTTTCAGAAAGTCAAAATTTCCAGATTCAATATTAATTTTGTCCTGGGCAAAAGTTGCCGTGGTAATGGCTACAAAAAGCAGCAGAAATAATTTTTTCATAGTGCATTAGTTTTACTATTTAAGAGCCCAAAGATATTATAAAAAGGAAATCTTTACCCACTCTTTATTTTAATTTTATCTTAAGTCAATAAAAGTGATTGGCTTTCTGCTGTTTGGATTAAAAACGGTTTTAGACAGAATATCAAAATCTACGATTTCGATTTTCGGGCTTACTCTTAATTTTGCACTGAAGTGGTCTCTTACTTCATTAACAAACCCTACGTGATCTGCTTCTGTACTCAGCTTAATGATAATCTCATCAAGTCCGATTTCGTTAGCCTGAATAACGATCTGATAGCATAGAATATTATTAAAATCATTCAAAATATCATTCATAGCAGGCGGATACAAAGTCGTTCCTTTATATTTAATCATTTGCTGTTTTCTTCCTACAACAGGTCCTAACCTCATCGTATTTCTTCCACACTGACATGGCTCATCATGGGCTTTGACAAGATCTCCGGTTTTAAATCTCAACAAAGGAATGGCTTCAACACCCAATGTTGTAATAGTAAGTTCACCACTTTCTCCTTCTTTTACAGGATTCCCTTCATCATCCAGGATTTCTGTAATAATCAATTCCGGATGATGATGACCTCCAATCTGATATTCACACTCTGTAAAAGCGGTACTCATTTCGGTAGAAGCATAGGTAGAAAAGAGTTTGATATCCCACTTTTCTTTGATTTTCTGTGAAAGAATATTATCTGTAAAATCCTGGTTTTTGATACTTTCACCGATGCATACTGCTCCATACACACTGGAGTTTTTATAATCCAACCCATGTTTTTCAGCATAGTCGATCATTTTCAGCAGAAAAGAAGGTACGGTGATCAAATATTTGGGTTTGTATCTGAAAATAGAATCCCATTGCAGTTCCGGAATTCCAGGACCCATTCTCACCACACTCGCTCCCATTTTTCTTAAACCAAGAAAATAAGCAAGCCCAGCCATAAACCTTTTATCTATGGTGGTGATCATCTGAACGACATCTCCTTTCTGAATTCCTGCACAGGCAAAAGATATTGCTTCATTGTACGCAAGCCTTTCAAGATCGCTATCTGACAATCCAAAAGTCACCGGATCTCCTAATGTTCCGGAAGTGGTACTGTAATCCACAATTTTATCCGGTGTTATGCAGAAAAAATCATGGTTATACTGCTGGAGATCATTCTTTGTAGTCGTAGGAATCTTCTGAAGATCTTCCAACGTACGGATATCTGCAATATTGATATTATTTTCTTTGAACAGTTTCTGATAAAAAGGGGAATGATCTTCAAGGTACCTCAAAAGCTCATGAAGTTTTTCTTCCTGAAATATTTTGATTTCCTGAATCCCTGCTTTCTCGATTAACGGATGAAATTCCAATGATTTTAATTTTTAAAAGGCAAATTTATCTAATTAAAATTAAAAGATTTAAAGATTCAAGTATTAAAAGATGAATTATCTCTTAAACGTAAAAGTTTGGGTATTGGTATTCCCGGCAGTATTGATGGTTGTTACTTTTAAAGTATGAGAACCACTTCCTTTAGGACATTTTTCATCAAAAGTGTAGACAAAATTATCTTTTACACGGGCAAACCTCAACCATTTGCCATCCAGTTCGGCACGGAATGAAATAATATCACCCACTTTCGTTGTTCCTTTTAAGAGTAAAGAACTGCCATTAATCAATGCTCCTTCTGCCCAGCCTGATGAAACGGATGGAAGATTATTGTCAATCAACAATTTCGCTGTACCCAATCTGTTGAATTTTCCTTCTGCCCAATCACCATTCCATTTTACCTTGACAACGGTTTTATCGCTGCCATAATCAAGGAGGATAACAGCTTTGTCTTTTTCTGTATTGGTTAATTTTCTATTCGGTTTTATTTTTAAAGTATATTCATCCTGAACTGGAATATATGGACTATGTAAAACAATCGTATTTGAAACAGCATTCAGATCTGTATCCGGTTTTTCATAAGCATTGAAATTTACAGCATCATACACTGCATTTTTACTGAAATTAATCTCCGAATTTTCATTGGTAATGGTTTTTGCTTCGTTAGCCATTATTGTTTTTGCCGTAGAAGATATTTTATCTGAGGTTTTGCTTAACTGAAGTTTTGTTGTTAAACGGCTTGTATTTCCTTTGACATCTTTCAGAACAATTTCAATGGTATGAACATTTTCATCCTGAAGCTTAATAATTCCTGTTGAGTTTTGAAGACTATAATTCTGAAGCTTCATTCCCGGTAAATCAGATAAATGTTGAATTCCCATTTTATCTCTGATAAATTTGGTATAATCTATACAGCCATTGATGTATCGGGTATCATCATAATGAATTTTATCAATTTTAAAACTATAAATCAGCTTACCATCCATCAATAACTCTGCGTTATAAATCCCAAGATTAAACCCTTGATTAGCTTTATCAACTGCTTTAATACCAAAACTTATTTCCGGGGAATTTACCTGAACAAGGTTAGCAGTATAAATATTTCCTGCTTTTTTCACCGTTATTCCATTTGCTCCTGGTTCATAAGTACTGAAACGGCGGTCATACCAATAGAGGCCACTGATAATCGGTGCTACAGTATCAGGAATGGCAAAGCCAAAAAGTAATGGATTAAGACATTCTTCTGTTTTGGTATCTCTGATTTCAAAATGCAAATGTGGGCCTGCAGATCCTCCGGTATTTCCACTCAATGCAATCTGTTGTCCCTTTTCCACAGGAAACTGTCCGGGTTGAAAAGTGATATCCTGCTCCCACTTTTCGTCTTTATATTGCCTCTCCTTTACGTATTCATCAAGTTGATTGAAATATTTATTCAGGTGAGCATATACCGTGGTATAGCCGTTGGGATGAGTAATATATATGGCATTTCCGAATCCGTACCGTTCTACTTTTACCCTGCTTACATAACCTTCTGCAGCGGCAAGAACCGGCAGATTTTCCTGGCTATTGGTTCTTAAATCCAGTCCCATATGAAAGTGATTGGTCCTGATAGCTCCGAAATTGGCAGCCAGCTGCATGGGAATATTGAGTGGGTTTCTGAAATAATTTTGTGGATAATTATTTTGAGCCTGAGTGATGATACTGCTGATTAAACAAATCATAAATATCAGTTGGGGAAAGATTTTCATACAGCATTTGGGTTTATAGGTCTATTTAAATGTACAAAATTCCGGCCAATAAGCGCCTATTAAGATATTCATTTTTAGAATCAGCTTTGTTTTCTTAACTACAGATTTCCTTTGCTGAGTGAAACACCTTTGCGAACAATTTTAACCCACTTATAAGATCTTTGTGAACTTTGCGCAATCATTAGGTTTTGGCTAAAGCCATAGGATTTGTTTTTATTATTTAACCAGACTAAAGCCTGCTCCTATTGAATAAATTGCATTAAATTTTATATAAAAAACACCCGGAAAAATTCACTTATTGACCATTCACCATTCACTTTTTCTCACTTTCTCCATTTATATTTCTGAAATTGAACTTTTTAATAGAAATTACCTAAATAAAACATATATTATAAACCGACAAATTTTAGTAAATTTGCAGACTTAATTAATCAACGATATTGAGATATTTACAATGAGCCAATTTAAAGAATACAAAAACCTCAACCTTATTGACGTAGCAGACAATGTAGCGGAATTTTGGAAACAAAATAAAACTTTCAATAAGAGTGTTGAGATTCGTCAGGGAAATCCTGAGTTTGTTTTTTATGAAGGTCCGCCTTCAGCAAACGGTATGCCTGGAATTCACCACGTAATGGCAAGAGCATTGAAAGATATTTTCTGCCGTTACCAGACTCAAAACGGAAAGCAGGTTTTCCGTAAAGCAGGCTGGGATACGCATGGTCTTCCTGTGGAACTGGGTGTAGAAAAAGAGTTAGGAATCACGAAAGAAGATATTGGCAAAAAAATCTCTATTGAAGACTATAACAAAGCTTGTCGTGAAGCGGTAATGCGTTATACCGATGTATGGAATAACCTTACGGAGAAAATCGGATATTGGGTAGACCTTGATGATCCGTACATCACGTACAAGTCAAAATATATGGAAACCGTTTGGTGGTTGCTGAAGCAGTTGTATAGCAAAGATTTGTTGTACAAAGGATATACGATCCAGCCTTACTCTCCAAAAGCAGGGACAGGACTTTCTTCTCACGAGCTGAATCAGCCTGGCACCTATCGTGATGTTTCGGACACAACGGTTGTGGCTCAGTTTAAAGTGAAGAAAGACTCTTCAACATTGTTTAACGATGTTGACGGAGATGTACATATCCTTGCATGGACGACCACTCCATGGACGCTTCCATCCAATACTGCTCTTACCGTAGGGAGAGATATTGAATATGTTGTAGTTAAAACCTTCAATCAATATACATTTGAACCTGTAACAGTAGTTTTATCAAGTGTTCTTTTACCTAAGGTTTTCGGTAAAAAATATGCAGAAGGGACAGATGAAGATTTTGCTAACTATACTCCGGAAACGAAAGTTATTCCTTTCAGAATACTAAAAGAATTTACAGGAGAAAAACTTGTTGATACAAGATATGAGCAATTAGTTCCATGGTTTACGCCAAATGATAATCCTGAGAATGCATTCAGAGTAATCTTAGGAGATTTCGTAACGACTGAGGATGGTACAGGTATCGTTCACACGGCTCCTACTTTTGGTGCTGATGATGCGAGAGTGGCTAAAATGGCTCAGCCTGAGATCCCTCCAATGTTGGTAAAAGATGAAAATGACAATCTTGTACCATTGGTAGATTTACAAGGGAAATTTATTAAAGGAGAAAATGTTCCTGCAGTATTTTCCGGAACTTATATCAAAAATGAATACTACGATGAAGGAACTGCTCCTGAGAAATCATGGGATGTAGAACTTGCTATCTTATTGAAAACGGAGAACAAGGCTTTCAAAGTAGAAAAATATGTTCACTCCTATCCACACTGCTGGAGAACAGATAAGCCGGTATTGTACTACCCGCTTGATTCGTGGTTTGTGAAAATGACTGCTGTAAAAGACAGACTGGTTAATTTGAACAAAGATATCAACTGGAAGCCAAAAGCTACCGGAGAAGGACGTTTTGCCAATTGGTTGGAAAATGTAAACGACTGGAATCTTTCCCGTTCAAGATATTGGGGTATTCCATTGCCGATCTGGAGAACAGAGGATCTGAAAGAAGAAAAGATCATCGGTTCTGTAGAAGAATTATACAATGAAATCGAAAAATCAATTGCAGCTGGATTGATGACTGAAAACCCGTTCAAAGGTTTCATCATCGGGAATATGTCTGAGTCTAATTATGAGCTTGTGGATCTTCACAAAAACGTAGTTGACAAAGTGGTATTGGTTTCTGATTCAGGAAAAGCAATGAGACGTGAAAGCGACTTGATCGACGTTTGGTTCGATTCAGGTTCTATGCCTTATGCACAGCTGCACTATCCTTTCGAAAACAAAGAATTAATCGACAATAATAAAGCATTCCCTGCTGATTTCATTGCAGAAGGTGTTGACCAGACGCGTGGATGGTTCTATACACTTCACGCTATCGGAACTGCGGTATTTGACTCTGTTGCTTATAAAAACGTAATGAGTAACGGTCTTGTTCTGGATAAGAACGGACAAAAAATGTCAAAACGTTTAGGAAATGCTGTAGATCCGTTTGAAACACTTGCTGTATACGGACCGGATGCAACGCGTTGGTATATGATCTCAAATGCAAACCCATGGGAAAACCTGAAGTTTGACATTGAAGGTATTGACGAAGTAAGAAGAAAGTTCTTCGGAACACTTTACAATACCTATTCATTCTTTGCTTTATATGCGAATGTGGATGGCTTCAACTATTCGGAAAAAGAAGTAGAGAACCGTCCTGAAATAGACAGATGGATTCTTTCCGAGCTTAATCTTCTGATCAAGGAAGTGAAAGCTTTCTATGAAGATTACGAGCCGACAAGAGTAGCAAGAGCGATCAGTAACTTCGTGAATGATAACTTAAGTAACTGGTATGTAAGATTGTGCAGAAGACGTTTCTGGAAAGGAGATTATTCTGATGACAAAATCTCTGCTTACCAGACTTTATACACTTGTCTTGAAACAGTGGCGAAACTTTCTGCTCCAATTGCACCATTCTTTATGGATCAATTATATCAGGATTTAAATAAAGTAACAGGTAAAGAAAACTGTGAATCTGTACACTTAACAGACTTCCCGGTAGCTGATGAAAGCTTAATTGATCAGGATCTGGTTGAAAAAACGCATTTAGCGCAGAACATTACAAGTATGGTTTTCTCTTTGAGAAAGAAAGAAAATGTAAAAGTTCGTCAGCCGTTACAAAAAGTATTGGTTCCTGTATTGGATTCTAAAGCAGAAGAGCAGATTCTTGCTGTAGCAGATCTGATCAAACAGGAAGTAAACGTAAAAGAATTACAGTTAATCAATGCTGAAGAAGCATCTCACTTAATTGTAAAACAGATAAAACCTAACTTCAAAGCTCTTGGCCCTAAATTAGGAAAAGACATGAAAGTGGTAGGTGCTGAGATTGCAAATCTTACTACTGAACAGATTGCTGGTCTTGAAAAAGAAGGGAAACTGGATGTTCAGGGATACGAGATCACTCTTGATGATGTAGAAATTTCTACAAAAGATATCCCTGGATGGACTGTTACTTCTGATGGAAAAACAACTGTGGCATTAGATTTGACGTTAACCGATGAATTAAAATCTGAAGGTATCGCAAGAGAGTTCATCAACAGAATTCAAAACCTGCGAAAAGATAAAGACTTTGATCTGACAGACAGAATCTCAATCACATTAGAAGAAAGTTCACCTTTCTTGAATGAGATTAAGAAAAATGAGGAATATATTTCTTCTGAAGTCTTGTCAAATAAAATAGAAATTGTATCTTCACTTTCAAATTTTAACGAAATCGAAATAGATGAGGTTAATTTTAAGATAAATGTTGAAAAAAATTAACATGTAGTTATTATATTTCAAATTCCATTTCATAATTTTATTAAAAAAGAGAAAGAATATGTCAGACGAAAGAGTTAGATACAGCGATGCTGATTTACAGGAATTTAAAGCGATCATTAAAGAAAAAATAGAAAAAGCAGAAAAAGATCTTCAGCTTATCAGAGAAAGTTTCATCAATGACCAGAATAATGGTACAGATGATACCTCTCCTACTTTCAAGGCTTTTGAAGAAGGAGCAGAAACGTTGAGCAAAGAACAGAATTCTATTTTGGCAGGAAGACAGGAAAAATTCGTGCGTGACCTTAAAAATGCTTTGATCAGAATCGAAAATAAAACGTACGGTGTTTGCAGAGTAACAGGAAAACTGATTCCCAAGGAAAGACTTTTAGCCGTTCCTCATGCTACATTGAGCATCGAAGCGAAAAACATGCAAAAATAACCGTAAGGTTTGTAAAATAACATTGGGTTTATATCGTATTCAAGGATACTTTATAAACCTAATTTTTAATGTATACCCATGAGCGAATTATTAATTTTAGGATTGATTGTTACACTAGTGCTGCTGTTTTTCAACAGAGAATGGATCAAAAACAGATTCTTCCCTGAACCGCAGAAGAACTATACCATTGATGATCAATTCAATTCTGATAAACGGGAACGGGAGAAAGAAATTGACAGACTTTTGAGTAAGATGGGCAAAAATGGAGTTAATGATCTGTCTGAGAAAGACAGGAAAAGACTTGATGAGCTGTCCAAAATGTAAAAATTAAATATAAGAAATGGAATCTATCATAGTACATCCTAAGAATTCTATGGAGCTGAGCGCACTGAAAAGTGTACTGAAAGAAATGGGCATTAAATTTGAAAAAGCTCATGTTAAGAGCTCTTTCAATGGACAGAAAGTAGTCAAGAAAGCAAGCGATAACAAAAATGTAAAGCCGGCTTCAAAGCCCTCAAAACCTAAAGGAGAGTAATGAAAAAGATCTTAGCGATAACACTTTTAGTGTTATTCATTGACCAGGCTTCAAAAATTTATATCAAAACTCATTTTGAACTGAATGAGAGTATTCCTGTCATTAATGGTTTCTTTAACAAGACTTTTGTTGAAAACCCGGGAATGGCCTATGGATTTCATTTCGGAGGAATCATCGGGAAATATTTTCTGGTTATCCTTAGAGTTTTCCTGATCGGAGGGATGATCTATATGTTCAAAAAATGGTTGAAAGAAGGAGCTTCTAACTATCTTTTAGTTCCAATGGCTATCATTTTTGCAGGCGCAATCGGAAATCTTATTGACGGAATGTTCTATGGAATGATCTTCGACAGCGGAACTGTTTATGACGCCAGCACTGACCGATGGATTGGCTATGGCGGAATTTCCAAGCTTGTTCCTTTCGGACACGGATATTCTACATTTATGAAAGGATGTGTAGTAGACATGCTTCATTTCCCTGTAGTAGACTGGTACGTTCCTGAAAGCTGGCCTTTGATAGGAGGAAAACATATTGAGTTCTTCAAATATATTTTCAATGTTGCCGATTCTGCGATCACGGTAGGTGCAGCATTCTTATTAATATTCAGAAAAAAAGCTTTCCCGAACGGTCTGGAGTTTTAAAAGATATATTTTCGGATGAAAAAAATAATCAAAAATATTTTTAAATTTTTCCTGCTTCTTTTCGTTGCAGGAATTATTTTTATTGCCTGGGCGAATTACAGCATTAAAAGTGACAGCGAACCATTTGTTTCCTACCATATTACGGATGTTCCGCAATCAAAAACCGCTTTATTACTGGGAACAGGAAAACTTCTGAGCAACGGAAGTCCAAATGCTTATTTCTACAACAGAATTAAGGCCGCAAGTGATTTATACAAAAGCGGAAAAATACAATACATCATCGTTAGTGGTGATAACAGTACCAAGGATTATAATGAACCTGAAGATATGCAGCTTGCACTGATGCAGGAGGGAATTCCGCAGGATAAAATTATTTTAGACCATGCCGGATTCAGGACACTGGATTCTGTGGTAAGAGCAAAAGATATTTTCAGCCAGACAAAACTGGTGATTATCTCTCAGAAATTCCACAATGAAAGAGCGGTTTTCCTGGCCAGGAAAAATGGCATGGAAGCCTTTGGATATAATGCAGCGGATGTGAATAAGTATGCAGGCTTAAAGACCAATTTAAGAGAGTATTTTGCGAAAGCTAAAGCCTATTGGGATCTTCTTTTTGGTGTGGAACCGAAATTTGGAGGAGAGAAGATTGTGATTCCTTAATATTTTTCCCACTGATTGCACAGATTTTCACGGATGATGCGTAAAGAGATATAGATTATTGAAGGTTGATACGTTTTGGCTGAAGCCAATGGATGGATGTTGAATTTTAAGCTGGCTGGGCTGAAGCCCACCCCTATTGAATTTTAATAGCAACATCTTTTATCTTTTATCTTTTATCTTTTATCTTTTATCTTTTATCTTTTATCTTT